>JAUXIJ010000019.1 GCA_030621085.1 Candidatus Cloacimonadota bacterium
CGAAGATAAAAACAGGGAAAAAGAATTACTTAAAAAACTAAAACTAAAAGCAAAAACTTGGAGTTTTAATGAAAAACAGGTTTCAACTCTCTGGAAAATAATCCTTAAAAATAACAAGAAAGTCCAATGCTGATATTATCTATTCCATATTTAAATAACGCTTTCCTGGCAGATCAAGTAAAAAGAACCGGATTGGAATGGATCGAATATCGGCTCGATTATAATTCCGAATATAAAAAATTCCCGGAAAAATATATCAATTTAAAAAGTATAATTACTATTCGGGATGTTTCGGAAGGGGGAGCAAGGCAAATAAATCGCAAAGAGAAAACTGAATTCTACAAAAATGTGATAGATAAATTCGATTGCCTGGTCGATTATGAAATTTCACAATATAAAGATCAGGATATTCTCACCCCGAACCTGATACTGTCATATCATGATTTTTCGGAAGAAATAAACATTCAGAAATTAGAAAAAGCAGTTGAAACTTCAAATTCAAAAGCTGCAAAATATCTAAAAATTGCTGTTAATATTTCCAGCTATAATGAGCTGAACTTTATAAAAAAAATAATCAAGAAATCCAACAAACCGGTTATTTTCGCTGCCATGGGAAAGTTAGGAAAGACCGGGAGAATTTTACACAAACATTTAGGTTCGGCAGGCACATTTGTTGGATTGAAACATCATACAACAGCAGATAGTCAATTAACTGACGATGAAGCTGCTACACTGCAATTGAAGGACATCAACGAGAAAACTTCTTTAGGAGGAATCGTTGGCGGTGAACAGGTATGGCAATCGCTTGGATTGAAATTTTATAATACCATATTCAAAAAAAGAAATCATAACGCTGTTTACCTGCCTTTCTTTACTGATAATCTTTCCGATTTTATAAGTTGGTTCAATAGCACGGATTTCAAAGACAGATTCTATGGTTTTTCTGTTACAATGCCTTTTAAAAAAGAAATAACAAAATTGCTTGATCCACAAGATTTAATTAATCATCCTGTAAATTTATTCCTGCCAAAAAGCATGAGAACATTTAATTCAGACGTCGAAGCATTTTTGAAATGTATTCATTATTTAAACATAAAAACCAAAAATAATGTCCTGATTTTGGGGTCTGGAGCTACTGCCGAAAGTGCTTTAATGGCTTTAGCTGATTACAGTGTTTTCATTACTTCCAGGAAAGAACACAAAGGCAAAGAACTGGCTGTTAAGTATTCCAAGGAATTCATTCCAATAAATGAAATTGATCAACATGATTTTGTGACATTAATTAATTGTACACCTTTGGGAATGAATAATGAAGATGTTCTGACTAAACTGAGAATTAAATTACCAAAGAAAATAATTGATTTACCGTATAAAGAAAAAAATACTTTACTAATAAAACATTGTATTGAAAATGAAATTAATTATGTCGATGGTAAAATGTTCTGGAAATGGCAGGCTGAATCACAACTGAAAAAGTTCCTGAACGAGTTGGACTATCTGGGAGGTAATAATGAGAAGAATTAAGAAATATCTGCTTCTGTTTATAACTGTTATTATGCTGGTTTCCTGCTCTACTATAAAATATCCTGACGAGATAAGAAGTACTCTGAAAGAGGCCAGAAAAAATAAAAAACAACTTAAAATTGCAATCCGATATTTTCATACAAAAGGTGATTCTCTACAATTGGATGCACTGTATTACATATTGAGTAATATGAACGACCACTCTTTTGTTGAGATAGCACTTTACGATTCAAACAAAGTTGAAATCCCCTGGAACGTTCTCGATCATAAAAACTATGAAGAAGCCGAATCTGCCATGGATGAACTTGAAGTTGAACACGGTGAACTGAATTGGGCTGTTAAAGAAAGAAAGAAGGATATCAACACAATTTCAGCCGATTTCCTTGTAGATAATATTGAATTGGCATTTGAAGCCTGGCATGAAAAACCATGGGCAAAAAATTATTCTTATGATATTTTTAAAGAATATATTCTTCCCTATCGCGGGAGCAACGAACCTATTGAATCCTGGCGATCCTGGAGGGGTTATTTCTTGGAAGATTTCAAAGATCTCGAAAAACAGATGGAAAATCCTGCTGATCCCATCGAAGCTGCCAGACTTATTAATACAAATCTGAAAAAATGGTTTAAATTCGATCCCCTGTTTTATCTGAATCCAACAGACCAAGGGCTTTTTGAAATGCTTAAAAATAAGATCGGTCGTTGTGAAGATATGACGAATATCACTATTTATGCCATGCGTGCTAATGGAATTCCCGTAACCAGCGATTATACTCCACACTGGGCAGATACCGGTAACAACCACGCTTGGAACTCTATTGTTCTGCCGGATGGGAATGTAATCCCATTCATGGGAAGCGAAGCCGATCCAGGTGATTATTCGCTGGGTCATCGCCTGGCAAAAGCATACAGAAAAATGTTCTCTGAACAAAAAAATAACCTGGCATTCCAACTACAGGAAGGTGAAAAAGCTCCTGCCTGGTTAGCCGGAAAAAGTTATATAGATGTAACTACAGATTACACGAAAGTTCACGACGTTACTTTTACGCTGGATTATGAAATTCCGGACAGTACAAATTTTGCCTATCTCTGTGTGTTTAATTCGGGAAAATGGAAAGCGATCCACTGGTCTGCGATCCAAAACAGGAAAGTCACTTTTACAGATATGGGAGTGAATATCGTTTACCTTCCCATGTTTTATGTACACAAGGAATTAGAGCCTGCCGGCAAGCCTTTTATTCTTATGAAAAATGGTGATCTCCGTTTCCTGGAAGGTGATAGGAATTATGAAGAAACAGAACTGGTCTCGGTAACTAAAAAAATATTTGATAAGGATACAGAATTCAAGAAAGTAGTGTTCCTGGATGAAGGTGATGTTTATGAGTTATTCTTTTGGGATGACGAATGGAAATCTCTGGGAAAACAAACTGCAACATCAGATCCGCTCACTTATAGAAATGTACCTAAAAAAAACTTACTCTGGCTTGTGAAGGAAGGTTCCAAAGAAGAAGAACGTATCTTTACCTATGATAATAATAAGCAACGCTGGTGGTAAGAAGATAATAAACTTACATGACGATATTTTAAAATATGTTCTCAGCAATAAGCTTGGGAACATATTTATTTTGTAATTTTTTGAATGGAGAAAGTATGGAATTCAATCCAGTGAAACTAATAAATAAGAAGAAAACCGGTGAGAATTTAACAGAAGATGAACTGAAATTTTTCATTGGTTCCTATTTGGATAACAAGATACCCGAATACCAGATGTCGGCTCTTTTAATGGCAATTTACTTTAAGGGAATGAAGATCGAGGAAATTCAAACCTTAACACAGATATATATTGAATCAGGAAAGAGAATTACATTTCCTAATTTCGCAACGGTAGACAAGCACTCAACAGGAGGAGTAGGAGATAAGATCAGCATTGTGCTTGCTCCCATAGTTGCTGCCTGCGGTGGTAAAATCCCGATGATCTCAGGACGGGGTTTAGGACACACAGGTGGTACACTGGATAAACTCGAATCCATCCCGGGTTTCAGAACAGATTTCTCTGAAGCACAATTCAAGAAAATGGTTGATGAGGTAGGTTTTTCCATAATCTGCCAGTCACAAGAGCTTGTTCCTGCCGATAAAAGGATATATGCCCTGCGTGATGTAACAGGCACTGTTGAAAGCCTTCCCCTAATAACAGCCAGCATCATGAGCAAAAAAATTGCCGAAGGTGCAAAGAACCTGATTATTGATCTGAAAGTTGGTTCCGGGGCTTTCATGAAAAACCTGGAAAATGCACAAAAATTAGCTGAATTGCTCATTGCCACCGGAGAAAAATTCGGTCAGAAAGTATCGGTGGTATTTTCCAATATGAATTCACCCCTAGGAAATTATATAGGTAATGCCCTGGAGATTAAGGAATGTATCGAATACCTGCAAGATAAACGGTTGTCAGATATACACGAACTTACAAATACCCTGGCAGTAGAAATGTTATATCTTACTGGAAATACAGTAAACAGAAAAGAAGCAACTTCCCTGGTAGAGAAAGTTCTGCAAAACGGTAAAGCTCTTGAATGCTTCAGGAAATCCATATCTGCTCAGGGTGGTGATCCAAGAGTTTGCGATGATACTACTTTACTTCCTCAATCAAAATATGAGATCCCGATCATTGCAGGATCGTCCGGTTGGATAAAATCAATAGATTCACAGAAGATCGGATATGCACTTGTAGAACTTGGCGCAGGACGTAAAGCACTGGATTCAAAACTGGATTATGGTACAGGTGCATACCTGCCCTTTAAAATTGGCGACAAAATAGAGAAAGGATGTGAGCTGGGAAAAATCTATTGCAACAATAAACACACTGGAATTGCAGTGGCAGATCAGGTAAATAATTTCTATTTGTTTTCTGATAAAAAAATAAATTCTCAAAAAATAATTCTGAAAGTAATCAATTATAAAATAAGTCCTGCCCAAAAATCTTGACACATGAAAAAGCAAAAATAGTTTTGTTAAATTAATTATGATTCTGGTTATAATTGTTTGATTTATATAAAGTTAAATAAAAGGAGAAAAGATGGCTGTACCTAAAAGAAAGACATCTAAATCCCGTCGGGATAAAAGAAGAACACATTATAAAGCTACTATGCCAGCTGTAGCCACATGTTCAAATTGCGGCGAACCATGCCGACCACATAATATATGTTCAAATTGCGGTCATTATAATGGGAAAAAAGTGTTGGCAGTTAAGGAATAACACTGGATATTGAGATTATAGATGCATATTGCAATTGATGCATTTGGTAGTGATAATGCACCTTTCCCGGAAGTGGAAGGTGCAATTCTTGCAATTAAAGAGAATATTTGCGATAAAATATATCTTGTAGGAAAAGCAGATATCCTGACAGGGGAACTGGATAAGTTCTTTTATGATAAAAGTAAAATAGAAGTGGTTCATGCTTCTGAAACAATCTCAATGAATGATGCTCCGGCTACTGTAGTTAAAAAGAAAAAGGATTCTTCTTTAGTAAGAGCGGTACAACTTCACAAAGAAGGAGCTGTTGACGCTGTAGTAAGTGCTGGCAATACAGGAGCGGTTATGGCTGCATCTCTTTTGGGTTATGGTAGAATTAAAAACATCTTACGTCCCGCAATTGCTACCTCTTTTCCTACACAATCTAATCCTGAAATAATCCTGGATGTGGGAGCAAATGTTGATTGTTCAACAGAGAATCTTGTACAATTTGCCAAACTCGGAAGTCTTTATTATAAATTCTTTTTTAAAACCGACAAACCGAAAGTAGCACTATTGAATATTGGTGAAGAAGAGACAAAGGGTAATGAATTAACAAAAGCTGCATATAACAAATTAAAAGAATATAAAGATATCAATTTTGTAGGAAATATCGAAGGGAAAGACCTTTTAAAAGGAATTGTAGATGTAGTAGTATGCGATGGTTTCGTTGGAAATGTTATGGTTAAAACTGTCGAAGGTGTTGCTTATTCAATTTTTTCGATAATGAAAGAACAAATAAAAAAGGACTGGGTCGCCGTTTTCGGCACATTGCTTTCTTACCCGGTCTATTCATATCTAAAAAGAAAAATGAATCATGAGGAATATGGTGGAGCATTGCTGGTAGGATTAAATGGAATTTCCATTGTTTCACATGGAAGATCTGGAGCTAAGGCAATAAAAAATGCTGTTAAACTGGCTTCCAGAATCGCTTCGTCTGGTTTTATTAAACATACAAAAGAATATTTTGCGAGGTTATAAAAATGATAGCCAAATACAATGCTAAAATTTCAGGAACCGGACATTATGTCCCGGATAAAGTACTCACAAATTTCGATCTTGAAAAAATGGTCGATACTACAGATGAATGGATCCGAACTCGAACTGGAATGGTTGAAAGACATGTTGTTACAGAAGACCAGGCAGCGTCTGATCTGGCGTATCCTGCTTCTTTGAAAGCTTTGGAAGCTGCTGATTTGAAACCTAAAGACCTTGATATGATTATCTGTGGCACTATTTCAGGAGATCATCCTTATCCATCAACAGCCTGCATTCTCCAAAAGAAATTAGGACTAAAAAATTTCCCGGCATTCGATGTCTCAGCTGGTTGTCCTGGTTGGCTTTACTCAACCAATATTGCCAAACAATTTGTAGAAAACGGAATAGCAAAAAATATCTTGGTTGTGGGAGTAGAGATCCTTACAAAAGTCACGAATTATAATGATCGTAATACTTGCATTTTATTTGGAGATGGTGCAGGCGCCACTATTATTTCACGCGCTGAACGCAAAGACATTTCCCGAATTATCGATTCTGAAATAACAGCAGATGGCACACATTATGAACTTCTCATTCAAGAGGCTGGCGGCTCCAGAATGCCTGCTTCTTTAGAATCTGTAAAAAAGAATCTTCACACATGTTATATGGAAGGAAATAAGATATTTAAATTCGCAGTGAAATCTATGTATTCAATGTGTGATGTCGTCATGAAAAGAAACAAACTGGATGTTACTTCCATCGACTGGTTAATTACCCACCAGGCAAATATGAGAATTATTGAAGCTCTTGGAAGAAAGATGAAAATTGATACAAATAAAGTAATTGTTAATATTGAAAAATATGGCAACACATCTTCAGCAACAATTCCGATTGCTTTAGATGAAGCTATCAGAAGCGGAAAGATCAGGCATGGAGACCTGGTTTTAATGGCATCTTTCGGTGCCGGATTAACTTCTGGAAGTGTGCTGATAAGATTATAATAATGAGGTAAAAATGGGAAAAATAGCTTTTATATTTCCGGGACAGGGTGCCCAATATGTTGGAATGGCAATGGATTTTGCAGAGAACAATCCGGAATTCACAGACATCCTGCAAAGATTTGATAAAAAAAATGGAACTGAGCTTTTCAATATTATGCGTGAAGGTCCTGAAGAACTACTGAAAGAAACAAAAATCACTCAACCGGCAATACTCTTTCACAGTATTACAGCCATGAAAACAGTTCTTAATGAGTTCAATATTAAACCAGATTTTGTGGCAGGACATTCACTGGGTGAATTCTCTGCCTTGGTAGCAAATGGCGTTCTCGATATGGACGATGCAATGTACCTGGTTCATAAACGTGGTGAGTTCATGATCCGTGCAAACGAAGGAAAACCCTTTGCCATGGCTGCAATAATCGGGCTCGATTCTATCACTGTAAAGAACATTTGTGACGAAGCTTCATCGGCTGGAATAGTGATCGCTGCTAATTTTAATACTCCGGTTCAAACTGTGATCTCCGGTTCTAAAGCCGGTGTGGAAAAAGCTTGTGAAATTGCTCAGGAAAAAGATGCAAAAAGAGTTATACCGCTTGTTGTCGGCGGACCCTTTCACTCCCCATTAATAGAAAGAGCAAAAACCTGGCTGGCAGAAGAAATGGAAAAGATAAATTTTAATTCTACTAATATACCTGTAATTGCAAACGTGGATGCAGAACCAACCACCGAACCTGATAAGATCAGAAAAAACCTGGCAGAGCAGGTAACTTCTTCCGTTCGCTGGGTTGAATGCATACAATTTATGATAGATAATGGAGTGAATACTTTTATAGAATTTGGTCCTAAAAAAGTGTTGGCTGGAATGCTTAAAAAAATTGACAGAAATGTGAAAGTTATAAGCATCGACACATTAGAAACTTTTAATAGTGTGAAGCAGGAATTGGAGAATTTATAATGAGATTGAAAGATAAGGTTGCTATCATAACGGGTGCTGCACGCGGCATTGGTTTTGCTATTGCAGAAACCTTGGCTCAAAATGGAGCTTTATCTGTAATTATCGACCTTAATAAAAATGACGTGGACATCGCAGTGCAGAAAATCGATGATGCTGGTTTCAAAGCTATTGGTTACGCCTGTGATGTAACAGGCTCTGAAAACCTGAGTAATGTTTTTAAAGACATCCATTCTAAATTCGAAAAGATAGACATATTAGTGAACAATGCCGGCATTACCAGGGATGGTCTTCTTATGAAGATGAAAGAGGCAGACTGGGATGCTGTGATAAATGTTAATTTGAAAGGTACTTTTAATTGTACTCAGAAAGTCAGCAGATTTATGCTGAAACAAAAATCCGGTGTAATCATAAACATTTCTTCTATTATCGGAATTATGGGAAATCCGGGTCAAGCGAACTATGCTGCTTCCAAAGGTGGAATAATTGCCTTCACCAAATCAGCAGCCAAAGAATTCGCCAGCAGAAACATTCGCGTTAATGCAATTGCTCCAGGTTTTATTCAAACAGAGATGACAGACAAACTACCAAAAGAAGTTGTTGACAAATATTTAGCAGCGATTCCTCTTTCATGTATGGGAACAGTGAAAGATATAGCAAATTTATGTGTGTTTTTAGCTTCAAACGAAGCAAAATATATAACAGGGCAAACCATCAACGTAGATGGTGGCTTAGTAATGTAACTAATAAATAGGAGGAAATAATGGACATTAATGCAAAAGTAAAAGAAATTATTGTTGAAGAACTCGGTGTGGAAGAAAGTGAAGTTACTCCAGAAGCTAGTTTTATTGAAGATCTGGGAGCTGACTCTCTCGATACTGTCGAACTTATCATGAAATTCGAAGAAGAATTCGATATCGACATTGCTGACGAAGAAGCTGAAAAGCTGACTACAGTTGGTAAAGCAATCGAATATCTTAAACAAAAGCTTGGGTAATAATATTAGTTATGGTGGGGTTTTTTATAACTCCACCATAATTATATCAAATTATCCTAACGAGAGGTTTTAATGAATAAAAGAAGAGTTGTAATTACAGGTCTTGGCACATTGAACGCCATTGGGCACGGCGTTAATGAAACCTGGGAAAATCTGCTGGCAGGAAAATCGGGAATAGATATTATAAAGAACTTTGAAGCTACAGACGAATTTTCCAGTCAGATAGCAGGAGAAGTTAAGAATCTTGATATGACACAATATTTTGATCACAAACGACTTAAAAAACTAGATAAATATTCGAAATTTGCGCTTATTGCTGCTAAACAGACAATGGAAGATTCAGGTTTGATTAATGCTGAATTCGATCACGATCGTGCGGGAGTTATAATCGCCACAGGAATTGGCGGAATGGAAACTTTTCAAACTGAAGCAAGTAAAATGACACTCAAAGGACCAAAAAGGATCAGTCCTTTTTTCATTCCAAAAATGATTGCTAATATCGCATCCGCTGAAGTTGCTATAGAATTTAATTTCAGAGGTTTGAATTTCAATATATCTTCAGCTTGTGCTTCTGCAAATCACGCAATGGGTACTGCCTACCGAGCAATTCAATATGGAGATGCCAACGTTATGCTCACCGGTGGTTCGGAAGCTTCTGTAACATCACTTTCTGTGGCTGGTTTTTGCGCGATGAAAGCTCTAAGCACCAGAAATGATGAACCGCAGAAAGCCTGTCGTCCATTCGATAAGGAAAGAGATGGATTCATTATGGCCGAAGGGGCCGGCGTTCTTGTTTTTGAAGAAATGGAACATGCAGTGAAACGTGGTGCAAAAATCTATGCTGAAGTTACCGGATATGGCGCAACTTGTGATGCTTTCCATATTACTGCTCCAGCAGAAAACGGAGAAGGTGGTGCACGTGCCATGAAAATGGCTATCGAAGATGCAGGTATTAATCCCGATGAAATTGATTATATTAATGCACACGGTACTTCCACTCCCCTGAATGATCCGAACGAAACAGCAGCAATTAAAACAGTTTTCGGGGATTATGCCTATAAATTAAAGATTAGTTCCACTAAATCGATGGTGGGGCACACTTTGGGAGCTGCTGCTGCAATCGAGGTATTAGCTTGTTGTAAAAGCATCGAAACCGGTAAGATCCATCCAACCACGAATCAAGAACACCCAGATCCGCAATGTGACCTTGATTATGTTCCGAATAAAGCCATTGAACATGAAGTTAATTATGCCTTGAGCAATTCTCTTGGTTTCGGTGGACATAACGGTGTATTAATTATCAAGAAATTTGTAAATTAGATTAAGCGGGGCAAACCAGCCCCGTCTTTTTTTTGTTTTGAAAAAAATAATACATAATTTAATAAATCAGTTTTCTGTTAAAAAAGATAAGAACCCAAAACTTAAAATCCTACAGGAAAAGATAGGTTATTATTTTCAAAATCTTCTATTGTTAACAGCCGCTCTTTCTCATACATCATTACCCTCCAGCAATAAAGAACATTCCTCTTTTGAGAGAATGGAATTCCTGGGAGACGCTATTTTGGGATTAATAATCTCGGAAGAACTCTTCTTGAAATATCCCAAATACAGCGAAGGTGAACTCTCCAAACTCAAATCCAAGATCGTTTCAAAAAAACTATTAGCTTTAAAAGCCAAACAAATCGATTTACACGAATTCATTCTAGTAAGTTCGGAAGCTGTCAAAAGTGGTGGATTCGACTCTATCCTGGCAGATAGCATGGAAGCAATTATCAGTGCTATCTACCTGGACAGCAACCTGGAAGAAGTGCGAAAATTCATAAAGACATTTGTTCTGAAAGATATGGATAGATACGTTAAAAGCGATGAACTTATAGATTACAAAAGCAAACTCCAGGAATACACTCAGGCAGAATTTCATAACATACCGGATTACAGGATTATCAGCGAAACTGGTCCTGAACACGAAAAAATATTCACTATCGAAGTGTTAATAAACAACAAAATCTACGGATGCGGAAAAGGTGGCAGCAAAAAAGAAGCACAACAAAGTGCCGCCAGAGAAGCTTGTAATCAACAAAATTTATGATCAGAACTTTCAGGTTAAATCCCTATGAAGATCTTCCCTGTTTTTATTCCTCATTTGGGATGTTCTTATCAGTGTATTTATTGTAATCAGCACTCCATTACCCGCAGCAAGCTTCCCGATACAGAAAAAATAGAACCAGAGATTGCAGCTTTTTGTAGAAAAAATCAAACTGAAGAAAAAGAGATTGCTTTTTTTGGAGGAACATTTACAAGTCTTACAAAACCATCTCAACAAAAATATTTTGATATTGCCAATAAATTCAGGAAACATATTTCCGGCATTAGAATTTCCACCAGACCCGATTCGATAGACCAGGAGGTGCTGACTTTTTGTAAGGAGAACAATGTTCGAACAATTGAACTTGGTATACAAAGTTTCGATGATGAAGTCCTAAAAAAAACATTAAGAGGATATAACTCTGAAACTGCAATAAATGCCTGCAAATTGGTAGAAGAGAATAAGTTTCAATTAGGAATTCAATTAATGCCCGGTCTTCCTGGATTTTGCCGGCAATCACTGGAAAACTCGATTCATCTTACAAAAAAAATCTCCCCCCTCTTTGTAAGGATTTATCCCACAATAATTCTTAAAAAAACAAAGTTGGAAAAATGGTTTCTGTCGGGAAAATACATTCCACTCAAGTTGAATAAAGCCGTTGAAATAGTATCAGGTATGGTTCGAGAGTTTGAACAAAAGGGAATTCGGGTGATCAAGATCGGTCTTCATTCCGATATTAAGGAAGAAGATATCGTAGCCGGACCTTACCACCGATCATTTGGCGAACTGGTTCGTGCTGAGATCTTAAAAAAGAATATTTTAGAGAACTATAAACCTCAAACACTTATAATTTCAAAAATGGATATTTCACTGTTCAAAGGCTTCAAATCAAACATGCTTAAAGCTCTAAAGAACGAATTGAAACTGGATATACTTCCTGTAATAGTCGATAATAAAATGGAAAAATCCAGATTTTTATTCACAGAACTTCCACCGCTGGAGTATTGGTAAACGATGATATTTTTATTGATAGTTTTAGCGGTAATTTTGGGTTCTTATTTTTATAAAAATACTGTCCCACAGCTTTACGGTTGGAGAAAAAAACTATTGATCGTACTCAGATGTGCTGCACTTATTGTTATTTTGATCCTGCTTTTAAATCCTGTTCTTTTTTTTGTAAAACATACTATTAACCGACCTAAAGTAATAATGCTGAATGATATTTCCGACAGCATGAACCAGGAAAGCGGGAATATCAATAAAACAGATGCCATACAGACTTTTCGGGAAACTATGGAAACCGAGATCCGTTCCAGAAAATACGATGTCGCTAATTATGATTTTGCCGGAGAACTTGGAAAAAGCACTGCTTCTACAAGATTGACGCCTGCTTTGCAGGAAATATCCCTGAAGCAGAACATGGAAGATGTACAGGCAATTTTTCTTTTTTCCGATGGCTGGCTCAAAGATGAAAGCCTGGATACCATTATCGAACTTAATATTCCAATTTATACTGTTATCCCAGATTTTAAGATTAATAATTTTGACCTTGAAATAACCAGCTTACGTTATAATAAAACAGCTTACAGGAATGAGTTGACACCCATTGAAGTAAACCTCTCATCCACCGATTTCAATGGAAGTGCTCGAGTAGAAATATTTATTGATAACAAACAAATTAAAGCAAAGAAAATTGAATTCCGCTATACCAATTTTCTGCAGGAGTTCTTTGAAATTTCTTTCAATGAAACCGGTATGAGACCTTTTAAGGTAGTTGTAAGTTCGGATTCTACAAATGAGAAAAATCCTGCGAACAACAAATATACAGGAGCAATTCAGGTTTTGAGGGAACGTTCACGCATCACGATTATTTCAGATAAATCGGGTTGGGATGTAAAATTTATAATTGATGCAATTCAGCAAAATCCACGCTGGCAGCATTCTTTTCTTCTTAAAGAAGATACTTTAAAAAAGCAAAGACAGAAAATATCTTTGAAAGATGAGATACAGGAAACCATAATGCTTATCCTATTAAACAACAATTCTTTACAATTTACTCCGAGTGAGGTAAAAATCATAAAGAATTTTGTAAAACAAGGTGGAGGAATATTCCTGATGGGTAAGCCACTGGAAGAAATTTCGGAGATCTTACCGGCAGTAGATTATGGTTTCAGAACAACTTTTGAATCGACTTTTTCTTTTACTGATGAGAGTAAGAAATATGAAACATTTAATCTGGAGAAAATCCAAAGTAACATCCCACCGATAAATTATTATTTTGTGAAACCGAAACTACAGTCAAAGATACTAGCAAAGATAGAAAATGAAGAACGCAGTCCTGCCATACTTTTTATGAATTATGAAAAGGGAAAAGTACTCCAATTAGCTTTCTTGAACCTTTGGAAATGGCAATTGTGGGAAAAGGATAATAAATATAATCAATTTATTACTAACATAATCTCCTGGCTTAGCAGGGAAAGTTCCGAACGTTTTTTTGCTCGAACAAATAAAACATCTTATTTTAGTGGAGAGAAAATTGCAGTCAACTTAACAGCATACGATGAGACGCTATCCCCTATTTATGATCTGAATGCAAAGATCACAGTATTCGATGAAAACCGTAATAATGTCTTTGAGGAGTTCCTGTTGGCAAAAGATGATGTATATCAATGTGAAGTTGGGTTTCTTCCATCCGGGAACTATTCATTTCAAGTTCGAGATAAGCGAACCGGACTGGAAACGACAGGAGAATTCATTGTAACTGCCGATGATCCCGAAAGCAGGGACAGAGGATTTAACGCATCGCTTCTTGCTTTTATTTCGGATCAAACAAACGGGAAGCTTTTTTATCCCGAAGACATAACCGAATTCGAATTTCCTGAAGCGCAACTTAAACCGTTTAATACAAGTATTGAAATACCAATTTATAAAAAATGGTATCTTATTGCTTTATTTCTGCTTGTGTTCTGTCTTGAATTGTTCTTCCGTAAAAGGTGGGGATTACTTTAGCACAACTACTTATTAATACAAAAAAGACCTGCAAAACTGCAGGTCTTTTTTTACATTTCCTATGTTTCTTAAAACTTAAATCTTATCATCGAATTAATACCAATACCTTTTCCATACCGGAAGAATCCATGATAGAATGTTCCGCCCAGCATCCACTCAAATCCGTTGAAGATCAAACCGGTTTTGAATTCATAGAAGATATTTTCATCATAGCCCATAACAGCCTGCATCGGAACGCAAGCTAATTGATAATCAACACCAAAAGAAAATCCATTTTTGTAGGAATATTGCTCGTTGATGTATTTAGCCATCACATTAAGCTTTTGAAAGAATGTGTATTCCATACCCACGCTAACGGATGGCTTGATCTTTACATATCTGTTTTTCACACGAGTGGAGTCATCTTCAAGAATTGTTTCATAGAAGGCTTTATAACCTTCTTCAAAATAAAGTAAATCATTACGGTATATTCTTTCATACCAGCCACCACCCAGGTTTTTATAGTTCAATTGCATGAACAGGTCATCTATACTGGCATGCCAATATCCCTCAAAGATCCTGGCTTTCATTCCAAATCCCAGAGAAGGAGTAAGCCTGCCCACAGAGTGTTCATCTGTATATTTAAAATGTGCATTATAATAATAATAAAGCTTCTCTGGCATTGATCCGAAGTTCTGGATACTCTCATCTATAGAAGCATATAACATGGAATAATTAAAGTTAATGTTCGCACCAAAATAAAGAGTCATATCGCGTAGATATTCCCCGAATGCACTGGTGGAATCTGCCGGGAAAAGACCGGGGATCATGCCCAAATTTAATCCGTGAGGATAAGCATAGTTGAAAGTTGCTTTCCAGAATGAGAAGGCTTCACTTCCTTCTCCTGTATGGCTGGAATATGGAATATTTGTGTCATTGCCGTACACTACAAGTTTAGTATAAGTATTATCTAATATTTCCACATTTGCGAAAGCCATCGATTTTAAAGCAAAATTCCAATTTTTATGCCCGAAATCCAGCAGTGTAGCTTTATAATTGAAATTAACATCAAAATCGTCTTTGGATAGGGTTGCCTTTTCAGCATCTGTAAGTCTGTGCCCTTCCTGGAACATATTTATATCGTCCAACTGAAGTAAGGTATTATCAATATTCAACTCGTATGTAAGACCGGGAAAATCTATATGCGAATAACTCCTGTCTGCAATGTTGCAAGGGTTTTCCGGGAAGAAATCAAAACTTCCGAACAGAAGATAGCTGGTTGCTAATAATGCGATAACTAATAATGTCTTTTTCATGATGTCCTCCTATTCCTCGAAGCTATCGATCAGATCGCTATTAATTTCTATCTCTAACACAATATCCCCCTGCACTCGTACACCTCCTGCCCATGGTTGTGTACCACCACTTATTACCTGTATTCTGGGAACCACATAAATAGAATCTCCCACAAAGTAATCCAGTTCTTCTTGTGTGATATTTAGCTCAACTTCATTAAAAGTAGTATCTGATGTTATCTCCAAAAGCGGTACGCGGAACATTTCCACATCCACTAAAACAGAATCTTCAAAATTGAAAACCTGCTCCAGCACATTGGTACTGTCATCAGAGAACAGAATATCAAAGCCAAGTTCCATACCGCTCACATTCCAATATTTAAAGATCATTTTACCGCTTTGATAAGAATCCTGCATTTCAGGTTTGAAATCGGAAACATCTTCGACTTCGATATTGATCTCACCTTCATCCAGCGGGATGATCCAGATACCGGCATCTTCGTAAGTAAATATCTGCATATCAGCAACTACTTCAAAATTAACAACTACAGAATCTTCATAACACAGGTATGGTATCATCGTTCCTACACCAATGTAAGGAGTAAGAGAATAATTAAATCCATCCGGTAATATCTGTATCATTTCATTGATATTGTAATGTTCATTTGAAAATATTATTTGACTTGTTCCGATACCCACTTGGATCTCGATAGGTTGTCCCTCATCGTGTTCAAGGTAGATCTCGGTAGTATCTCTTATAGCAACAAGTTCAAAGCTGGCTACAGCAGGTACAACAGAAGTAACTTCAAATATAATAGCACCATAACCACTTAATTCGAAGCTGTCTTGATGTACAATCTCGGGCTGAATTAGATCAACTTCACGGTAACCGGAAATCGGGTCGATCTCTTGAGAGGGAATTTGACCATTTATAACGTAGTCTGCTTGAATATCAACTATCTGTATATCAAGCTGAACCGAGGCAGTTGTATCAATAACAGCAGTGCTGTCACTTGTAATATCTCCTTCTCCTGAAAGCTGTATTTGAATATCATTAGGAAAGATCTCATCATCAAGAGGGATAGGTTGTGTTCCGCTACCACCCAAAGGTGCAATATTTGCAAATTCTACTTCTTCTACCAAAGGTTCTCCATTACTATCAAGAACATCGATAATAAGTGGATTCCCATCAAGCGAATCTCCCAGCCAGAAAACTGTATTATTTGTGATAGTTAGAAGTAATGAACCGCTAAGCAATTTTATCTCTTCGTATTCATCGAAAGGCTCAAAATCTCTAGTTATCGTGATAGGAATAGTAATGTCGGGATAATTGGGAAGTACGTTTACAGGTAAGCCATTGAACTGAGATAATTCCGGTGCAATATCAGTAAGAAGGAACTCAGAGGTTTTAATATCGGTATCACTAATCTCTATATCACCAAGTATCTGCGATTCAGTGACAAGTTCATAGAATTGAAGCGTATCTCCGGAAGCTCGTAATGAGGTCATCTCCTCGGCGATTGCTTCAGCATCATAAATATCATTCAGCAAAACCAGACGGATAGGAATAGTCCAGGTTGGTATGCCGAATTCATCGGGGATAGAACATCCGATCAAAAACAAAATAAACAATATTGGTAACACTTTCTTAAACATCCATGCCTCCTAAAATTCAATTTCTTTAAATTTTCTTTTCCTTATTATTTCTCATATCCTAAAATTGTGTTGTAATTAAGCAATCTGGAATTTTTTGTCAATTTTTTTAATATAAAGATTAATATCAAATTGATAATAATTAAATATATTTTGACATTAATCTTTCAAGAAAAAGAATTTGCAAAGATAAATAATAAAAATTTGTCCGGCTTTTCTGAACCACTCACGAGTGGTCAGATACGCCGTGACAGTCCGGCTTTGTTGAACTACGCCGTGACAAGGAGGAAAAAATGAAAAAATTCATTATTTTTACAATGCTTTTAGCTGCTGGGTTTCTTTGTGCAGAGTGGACGATAGTAGCATCTTATCCCATTCCGGAGGGAGCATCCGGATTAGCTTATGACGGCACTTATCTGTATTGTGGCATGTATGGACAGTATGGAGATCAATTTTACCGGATAGATCCTGATGATGGAACCTATCAGCTTCAATTTACCAATGCAAATATTGGAGACTGCTTTGGCATGACCTGGGATGGAACAAATCTCTGGATCACAGACCATGTCTCTCCCCCGTCAACTCCTGCTACAGCGTATGAATTAGATATCAATTCAGGTGTGATCTTATCTCAGTTTGACCTGCCGGCACATTATATGTCCGGAATTGCCTATGATAACGGTGATTTCTGGGTAACTGCATATTATGATCCTGATGGACAAATATATAAGGTTGATAACACTGGAGCCATTCTCCAGCAATTTCCTGCACCAGATAACCAACCCTGGGATCTATGCCTGGAAAATGATAACCTGTGGATGGCAGACTACTGGGGTGATGCTCTCTATAAGATCGATCCTTCAACCGGTACACTTTTAGAAACACACCCTTCAGAAGGAGTCGATCCTGCGGGCATCGTCTGGGATGGACAATACCTGTGGTATTGTGATAATGGTCAGGGATATGATGTTGATTATCTTTATAAAGTTGATCTGGCTGGTGGTGGAACACCACAAATGAATATTTATCCTACTGTGGTGGATTATGGAATTGTAACTGTTGGTGATATGGTATATGGTGGAGTTACAATAACAAACGACGGAAGCGCAGACTTGGAAATAACATTCGGGAGCATAACAGGTCCGGGATCGCAGTATGTCGGGTGGGGAACTGGATCAACAACTATACCTGCTAATGGAGGGACTGTATATTGCGATTTTCTTTATTCACCTCAGGAACCAGGTATATTGGATGCAATTGGAACGCTTTATTCAAACGATCCTTTATATCCCGTAGCTGAAATCTCTTTTATTGGAATAGCTGTAAATCCGGGACCCGAGATCTATTTACCCGTAACAAATCATGATTACGGTTCTGTGAGAGTTAATGCTTGTACCCGCTGGTTTATGGAAATTCAAAATATTGGTGATGAAACTTTAATAATCAATGATATCTATTGTGATGATACACATTTTACTGTTGACAGCAGTGTTAGTTTTCCTATAGAAATAGCTACATTGAATGCAATCCAAGTTGGTATCTGGTTCAGTCCCGATGCAGCAACCAGCTTCGATGGTGTTATGTCGATTCACAGTAATGACCCTGTAACTCCCATATATGATGTTACACTTTCGGGAAGTGGTGATGCTACAGTAATTCCTATAGGAGGGATTCTCTGGCAATATAATATCACTACCGGATATGATAACAGCCCCAAAGCGATAGCTCCTATCCCTGATATCTCAGGTGACGGAATAGACGATGTGATCATATGTTCAGAGGATAATTTTGTTCGTTGTTTCAATGGAAATGCATCCGGTTCCGGTGATATTTTATGGGAAACAGAAATCTATTCAGGAAACATTTACACTCAGAATTCTTTAAATATCATCGATGACATTGATGCTGATGGATATGATGATGTAATTGTAGGTACAACTGGAGGTGATCGTGCAATACGAGCTCTATCAGGAAAAACCGGTGAATTCATCTGGTCATATTTTTCCAATCAATATGGAAATGGTGGCTGGGTTTATCAGGTAGATGCAACATTCGATTATAATAGCGATGGAATTATCGATGTTCTGGCTGCAACCGGTGGTGACGCACAAAGAGTTTTTTGCATCGATGGCACAAATGGCTCTATCATCTGGGAGTTCTATGCTGCCGGTCCAAAATTCAGTTGTATCGGTATTGAAGATGTAACAGGTGATGGTATTCCCGATGCCATTGGTGGAGCTTCCAATTCTAATGAAACAGAAGGAAAGGTCTTTGGCATCAACGGAGCAAACGGAACCCAGATGTGGGAATTTACTACTGCTGGTTCTTCTGTATGGGCTCTTTCCCAGGTAGATGATATAAGCGGTGACGGATACAATGATGTGGTTGCTGGTGATTTTGCAGGGAATTACTACGCTCTTAATACAACTAATGGTTCAATGTTGTGGAATGGAAGTGTAGGAACCTGTCTTATCATAAGGTTTGAAACTCTGAACGATGTAAATGGCGATGGACACCCCGATATTGCAATTGCCCGAAGTTCCATAGATAATGCTGTAGTTATCGATGGATACACAGGTCTTAACATCTGGCTTCACCCGGTGGCAGACCAACCCTGGGTAGTTGATAAGATCGCAGATATTACAGGTGATGGAGTTAACGATATCGTTTGGGGTACGCTTTTTCAAAGTAACTATGGTTACTTCCTGGATGGTGCAACCGGCGCAGAATTAGCCTCGATCAGTGTGGGAACAGCAGTCGATGCTATCGCTGGTATTCCCGATATTGCCAATGATGGTTCCTGGGAAATGATTATTGGCGGACGTGACGGAACGGTTCTCTGTGTTTCCGGTGGTGAAGCTGTTACAAATTCCGATGATAACACTATTTTCGATCTTAACGATATTGCCCGATTACATGGCAATTACCCGAATCCTTTCAATCCCAGCACAACCATCAGTTTTCAGCTTGCAGAAAACAGTCCGGTAGAATTGGTGATCTACAACATAAAGGGACAGAAAGTGAAGGAACTGATGAATTCCAATCTGAATGCAGGATATTATGAAGTTATCTGGAGCGGTAACGATGACCAGAATCGTTCGGTATCTTCAGGCATTTACTTTTATAAGATGAAATCAGGAAAATATTTTTCCACAGGTAAGTGTATCTTGCTGAAATAATTTCAACTTAATATTTGAAAAGTTGGTGTTTATCCTGCTTGTTCCCAAAGTCCTCTTTGGGAACACAATTGGTTGCGAAATTGAATTTCGCTTAAAAATAAATATGTCCCCAAACAGAATTTAGGGACGAGCAACAGAACCTTGAATAAAGGAGTACAAAAATGAAAATCATCGACCTGAATGAAAAATACCTGAAAACCTTTTTCTGCTGTCTGGAAGACTGGTCGGACGAAATGAAAGATGCTGGTGACCACAAAAAAAAATGGTTTGAAAAGATGAAGGATAAGGGACTGCATGTAAAACTTGCCCTGGATGATAATGATAATGCCTGCGGACTGATCCAGTATGCTCCCATAGAATATTCACCTGCTGAGGGAAAAGACCTTTATTTTATCTTCTGCATCTGGGTGCACGGATACAAGAAAAAAGGCGTGGGAAACATGCAGAAAAAGGGCATGGGAAAAGCATTAATTAAAGCTGCAGAAGAAGATGCAAGATCGCTCGGTAAAAAAGGCATCGCAGCTTGGGGAATTACTCTACCATTCTGGATGAAAGCTTCCTGGTTCAAAAAACAGGGATTTAAAAAAGCAGATAAAACAGGAATGCAGGTTCTTTTATGGAAATCCTTCACAGAAGATGCCCAACCTCCTAAATGGATTAAAGAAAAGAAAAAACCGCAAAAAGTTCCCGGGAAAGTTACTGTTACTTCCTTTTCAAATGGCTGGTGTCCTGCGCAGAACATTGTATTTGAACGCGCCAAAAGAGCTTCAGCAGAATTTGGAGATAAAGTTGATTTTCAAGAAATAAACACATTTAATAGAGATACGTTTTTAGAATGGAGAATTTCCGATGCTCTTTATGTAAATGGCAAGCAGGTAAGAACCGGTCCCCCGCCTTCATATGAGAAGATTAAGAAGCTGCTCGGGAAGAGAGTGAAGAGGTTGTAAATAAGGATTATTTGTGATTATAACTAGAGAAAATTTAATAAAAAAACCGATGAAGTTGAAACCACATACTGTTATATTAGGCGCAGGTGCGAGTAAACAAGCATTTTTAAATGGTGATGAAAAAGGCAGTGAAGTGCCTTTAATGCCTGATTTAATTAGAGTATTAGAATTAGAGGATTTATTTTCTAAGCATAATATAAAATATAAAGATAAAGATTTTGAAAAAATATATTCCCTTATCAGCAAATCAAATCCTCAATCAGAAATATTACATGAAATTGATACTAAAGTTCACACTTATTTCAGCAAATTAAAATTACCTTCAAAACCAACTTTATATGATCATTTATTGCTTTCACTTCGTGGCAAAGATTTTGTTGCGACTTTCAATTGGGATCCCTTTTTGTACGATTCATATGTTAGAAATCTAAATAAATATCCATTGCCACGAATAATTCATTTGCATGGGAATGTTCGACTTGGTTATTGTTTGAAGCACAGCATAATGGGTGATTACGGAACATTTTGTCCAGATTGTGATGAATTATTAACTCCATCAAAATTGATTTATCCAACTCAAAAGAATTATGACGAAGATGAATTCATATCCTTAGAGTGGAATTTATTAGAGTATGCTTTGAATCATTCTTTCACTATTACAATTTTTGGGTTTAATGCTTCTGATACTGATCGTGAAGCATATAATAGGCTGTTATATTATTGGAAAAAATCAAATTTAGATTCACGAGAGTTTGAAAGTATAGAAATAATCGATAAAAAAGATGAATTAGATATTTATGAACAATGGAAAGATTTTCTTCCTACAGGACATTTACTTTATAAAAAGGACTTTTATGATACAATAATCCCAAATCATCCAAGAAGAAGTTGTGAAGCTTTATATCATCCTAAAATATATGGAAGGATAGTTGAAAAAAATCCCATTCCTAAAGAATGTAGTTTTGAATCATTATATAAATGGTTAAGACCATTATACGCTTCAGAATTAAAGTTGTATCAGAAAAAATAGTACGGAAGCTGATATATGTTATTTTCATTTTTAAGCGTCCCATATTCCCTCTATTAAAACGTAGAGCAGAAGAGAAGAAATAGCATAGGTGAGTAAAACCAGAGATACTATTTCTTGCGTCTCTACAAAACAAATCATCTTGCTATTCTTATGTTCTCTCTTTGATTCAAAGGGAGACAGTAGAGGGATTCTACATAAAAGAAAACCCCTCATCTTTCACACCGATCCTCACTTTCTGATTAGGTAGAATCTTTGCCTTCCTGATGAGATTTAAAAACTATCGTAAGAAACAATTTCCTCAATAGATTTCAGATCCTTATTGCCCTTTTCAACTGCAGGGTATCCAATTGGCAGCAGACCAATGATCTCATAACCTTGAGGAAGATTTATCAATTCAGCCATTTTATCATGATAAAATGCCCCGATCCAGCAGGAACCCAAAGCCAATTCTACAGCTTGTAGAACGATATGCTCTGCAGCAATTGCTCCATCGATTACAGGAGCCTTCTGTCCACAAGTCATAATATAATCCAGGTTTGTATTACAAATCGCAATTGTAATTGGAGCTTCTGAAACAAATTTCTGTCCACGGCATATATCTGTCAGTTGTTTTCTTTTTTCTTTATCTCTTATTACTACAAAGTGCCAGGTTTGCTTATTACTGGCTGAGGGAGCGAGTCTTGCTGCTTCAAATAAGATATCGATTTTTTCTTGTTCAACTGGTTTATTTAAAAATTTTCTAACACTGAAGCGGTTTTCTATACAATTTAAAAGCATCTACACTCCTTATTTAAAATTATAATGTTTTTTAACTGCTTCCTTTATATCCCAGATGCAAGAAAGTCCTTTAGGAAAAGTAACAAAATCACCTTTCTCAAACTCTACTTTTTCACCATCTGCTGTTTCTACAACTACTTTTCCTTCCAGTAAAAGACATTCTTCAATACTATCATAATACCAATCGAATCGGGAAATTGCTTTTTCCCAGATGGACCAGGATTTAATACCTCTTTTTTCAATTTGTTCATCTGTTAATTTTTCAACTTTAATCTTCATAATTCCCTCCTTAATTAAAAAATTCTTAAAACTTTTAGAATTCACAATACAAAATATTAAGAAGCTATTTGATGCCAACAATAAAATAATTAGCACTCCCGCCAGAAGTCTGCTAATTTTTATTTGCACTACGTTTTTTTTGTATTATCTTATTTGTGTGATTAAAAAAATGGAGGTGTAAAATGAAATATGTACCAATTAGAAGAGACGGTGGATTTTACCCGAGAATGACGTTATTCGATAATTTCGTGAATAACTTTTTTAATGATGAAAGCTTTGAAGACAACCAGAGAATGATGGCGATCGATATCCAGGAAGAAGACGATAAATTTATAGTAGAAGCTAACCTGCCCGGATTTACAAAAAAGAACATCAAGATGTCCGTAAACAACAATGAACTGATTATCGAAGCTAACAAAGAAGAAACAAAAGAAGAAAAAAAGGGCTCTTACTGCCGATGTGAACGCTACAAAGGAAACTATCGCAGAACTCTCAGTTTTTCCAATCATGTGGATAAAGACAAGATCGACGCTAAATTTAAAGATGGTGTTCTTTCACTAGTGATTCCAAAAACCGCTCCAGAGCCGATAAAAGAAATAACAATCGGGTAATAAAGTAAGAAACGAAAAAAAAGCCTGCTGAATTTTCAGCAGGCTTTTTCATTATGGCTTCCGGCGACTGCTGGAGATTTGAACCCCCGTCCGGCAATTACCGAATAACAGTCACTCATTCATATAATTAAAGATCGAAGAAAATCTCTTCCTTTATGCGACTTTAACTCCTTCTCTCTTTTCATTTCTGCGTTTTTATCTGTTAATTCTTCGGAATAAATCAGTTTCCATGGACGATATTTCACAGTCCAACCCTTTCTCGCAAGCTCGTTATGAGATAGAAGACGCTGTTTTAAATCTGAAGTAGATCCAATGTAAAGCTTATCATATTTCTCTGAATATAAAACGTAAACCGTGAACATTTATTACCTCTCTGCAAACAATAAAAAAGCCTTCAACTTCCGTCAAAGGCTTTTTCATTATGGCTCCTGAAGAGGGATTTGAACCCCCGACCTAGTGGTTAACAGCCACCCGCTCTACCGCTGAGCTATTCAGGAATAAATTTTTCACTTATATCTTTTGCGGATTTGATCTCCCGTCCGGCAACTGCCGGATAACAGCCACCCGCTCTACCGCTGAGCTATTCAGGATCACTTTCTATTACGTGACGTTTTTAAAACCCGCTATTTTTGTGTCAACTCTAAATTCTTCTATTAAAAACAAAATAACCGGTTATTTATTTGAAGCAAAAAACGCTTTAAAATCTCTTGACACAAAACCCGCTTTTTTTTGTAGAACGTCAGTGCTATTAGAAAAAATAAAAGGAGAAATTGAATGATTCAACTTCAAAATCTAAGCAAGGATTTTGGCACACTTCGAGCGGTTGATAGCATCAATTTTGATATCAACGAGGGTGAGATCCTTGGTTTTCTGGGACCGAATGGTGCCGGTAAAACCACTACCCTCAGAATGATAAGTTGCTTTCTTGATCCAACCGCAGGAAATATTCATATTGGAAAATACAACGTTCGTGAACATTCACTGCAGATACGCAAAATGATCGGATATCTTCCCGAACATAATCCGCTTTATACAGAAATGACCGTATATGATTATTTACAATTCATAGCCGAGATCCGAGAGATCACAAATTTTAAAAAACGTTTAAAAGAGGTTTTAGAACAATGTGGTTTACATGGTGTTATTCATAAACCGATAAACATTCTATCGAAGGGTTATAAACAACGCGTAGGATTTGCTCAGGCTATTTTGCATGATCCAAAGATACTGCTGTTAGACGAACCGACTTCCGGTCTTGATCCCAACCAGATTGTGGAGATCCGAAAACTTATCAAAGAACTGGGAAAGGAAAAAACTCTCCTAATCTCAAGTCATATTTTGCAGGAAGTTCAGGCAGTTTGTGACCGCATTGTTATCATCAACGAAGGGAGGATAGTTGCAGACGGTTCTACGGAAGAACTGAAATCAAGCTTCCAGAACAAAACCAGGCTCGAACTGGAACTAAATGCTTCCGAAAAAGAATTGAAACAAATGACAGATAAATTGAAAAACATAAGCATCAATTCTATTACGCCTAAAGAAGATAAATATAATTTAACCGAATTAGAATACGATAGTATTGCAGATAGACGTGTTGATATTTATAATTACATCAAAGCTAAAAAATGGACACTTTTAGAAATGCACAGGGTAAATGTAAGTTTGGAAGCTGTCTTTAGAAATCTTACCATCGAAGGAGGAGAATAATGAATTACGCATCAATTATCGCTAAAAAAGAGATAAGAGGTTATATCACTTCTCCCGCCGCTTACATCGTCCTGGTAATTTTCCTGCTTTTAGCTGGTTGGTTCTTTGCTAATCCGCTTTTTCTCAACAACCAGGCAGATATGAGAGGTCTTTTCAGCTTAATTCCCATCATTTACCTGTTCTTTATTCCTGCCATTACTATGGGTCTTCTGGCTAAGGAAAGAAATAGTGGAACCATAGAACTATTAACCACTCTTCCTATTAAAGATTCCGATATTATCATGGGCAAATTCTGGGCTTCATTGTTACTGATTGGTATCGGACTTCTATTCACTTTGATACACGTTCTTACCATTGTTATTTTAGGAAAGAATATTGATTATGGTTCAATTTTCTGTGGTTACTTAGGATTGATTCTTCTGGGTGGTGTTTACAGCGCAATTGGAGTTTTCAGTTCCAGTGTAACAAGTAACCAGATTGTAGCATTTATCATCAGTTTCTTTATTGTCTTCCTCCTTTTTATCCTGCAATATTCGCTTCTATTCATTCCGGGGTTTCTCACAGGGATTTTCCAATATCTAAGTGTTAGTTATCACTTTTCCAATATTTCCCGGGGTGTTATCGATACCAGGAATATCATCTATTTTCTCAGCTTGATCGTAGTGTTTTTGAAATTATCGCAGTTTGCGCTATCATCCAGGAAATGGAAATAGGAGGAAATGATGAAAAAGAATATCTGGTTCGATGTAATTATTTTAATAGCTATCATTGTTTTCATTAATCTTGTTTCACTTTCTATTTTTACCAGGATAGATCTTTCACAAGGCAAAATATATTCTCTGTCCAAATCCAGTAAACAGGCTGTAAAAAACCTGGAAGACAGGCTTGTGATAAAAGCATATTTTTCTAGGAATTTACCGGGAGAATATGCCGATGCGAGACGTTTTACTCAGGATATACTTTCTGAATACCAGGCATATTCACGCGGAAAGTTACGCTTCGAATTTATTGATCCTACCAATGAAGAAAGCTTAAAAAAGGAAGCCCAGCAGAATCAGATCATGCCGGTTTCCATGCGGGTGGTAGAAAATGATAAATTAGAGATCCGTGAAGTGTATATGGGACTTGCCTTCCTGTACAAAGATAAAGTGGAATCATTACCTGTTATTCAGAATACTCGTGGCTTGGAATATGACATTACCAGCTCTATCAAAAAAATATCTGCTGCCGGTTTAAAAAAGGTAGCTTTCCTTGAATTACCCAAAGAGAATGAAATACCACAAATGCCCGGTCAGCCAAATATGAACGATGAATTCGCTACAGTTCGCCAGTTTATCTCGGAAAGCTATGAAGTAAGTAAAACAGACCTGGTGAATCCGATAAAAGATGATATAGATGCACTGATAATAGCCGGTGTTACGGATTCACTTTCCATTCCCCAACTATTCAACCTCGACCAATTCCTGATGCGCGGAGGAAACATACTGTTCTTCCAAGATCGTATAAGCACAGATCTGCAATCTCAGACGGCTGAACCTATCAATTCCAACCTGTTCGGTTTGATAGGCACTTACGGAGTTTTGATTAAATCCAACCTGGTTACCGATGCAGTGTGTGGTCAGGTAAATGTTCAGCAGCAACGAGGAATGTTTAGAATGATGACTCCCGTAAGTTATCCATTCTTTCCTGTCATAAATAATGTAAATAAAGAAAATCTTATCGTAAAAAACCTGGATTTCATGCAGCTTATATTTGCTTCTGAAATCGATACAACTCAAATTGGCTCTGAAATTAATTTCGAACCGCTTTTTTATACTTCGGAAAATTCCGGTGAAGTAACAATGCCCAGACTCGATATTGGACTTCAAAGTTATATGAATCAGGATTTACGGAAGATGTTCATCGAAGAGCCAAAGATCGTAGCTGGGATTTACAGCGGTTTATTCAAAAGCTTCTTTGCACCTGGAATGGATAATCCCAATGTAATTTCCGAAACTTCTAATGGTAGGATTCTGTATGTAACCGATTCCGATTTTATAAAAGATGGAGCTGGTGTTGGTGTGAAAGGCAATCTCGATTTTGCTCTGAATTCAGTTGATTATATGGTTTCAGAAGAAGCACTTATCGAGATACGTTCCCGTGAAACAACGTTTAGACCATTGAAAGAGATCAGCAGTTCAGCCAGGAAATTTGTGAAATGGTTCAACATACTCTTCCCTTCTTTCCTGCTTATTATACTGGGTATTCTGCGCTATCGTGCCGAACTGAAAAGAAGAAAATTCATTGGAGAGCTTTATGAATAAGAAACAAAAAATATCAATTGTTGTTCTGATAATTCTCATAATATTATTTATGATAACTAAGTTAAATGACAAAACCGAACGCAGGATCAGTTTCTTTGATGTGGATTCTGTTCAAGTGGTGAAAATTGAAATCATAGCAACCGGAGACACACTTCTATTGGCAAAAAGCTCAAGTGGCTGGATGTTATCATATCCTATCGAATATTCTATTAGTCCACGAAAAATGGAACAATTCTTTGAAGATGTGCTGAAAGTGGAAACTTCCAATCTTCCCATTTCGGAAGAAGAAAGCTCTTTTGAAACTTATAAACTTACAGACAGCCTAGCAACTACTCTTAAAATTTATGGTAAAAAAGATAAACTTCTGGATCATTCACTGGTGGGAAAGAGTTCTTCATACAACAACTCACCAGCCAGAAAACAAGGAAGCAATAAGATATTCAGGTTGGAAAAAAATATTACCAACTACCTGAAAACCGATCCCAAGCAATGGAGAAAACGTGAAGTACTGGAACTGGATAAAAAGCAAATTGCAAAAATCTCAATTCTTTATAAAGATACAGGATACGAATTAACTGCAACAGATACATTATGGAAATATGAAGATGGTGAAGAGAGTATAACCATCCAGCATAGTAATACTGCCTTGCGTACAATTCTGAATTCGTTGAGTAAAGTTAATGTCACCGATTTCATCGATGAAGAAATTGATAGCATTCTTTTTAAGCTGCATAATCCCGCTCTGGAGATTGGCATAAACATGTTTGATGGGAAAAAATACTATTTACGGGCTGCAAAGGATGAAGAAAACAAATATCTTCTGCAGGTGAACAACAATACTGAACATCTCTACACTATTTATGAGAACTGGTTGAATAAATTTGAAAAAACTGCAGAAGATTTTAGGAAATAAAGAAATACTGCTTTTGTGAGTTGTATTTATTTTATAATATAAAAGCCACCAAATAGTTTGGTGGCTTTTATAAATAAGTAAAATCTATTTCAACAACACCATCTTCTTAACTTTGGAATGTTTACCTGCTTCCATTTTATAAAAATAAATTCCAGAAGAAAAACCTTCAGCATTCCATTCAATTGAGTTCTGTTCATTACATATTGCCAATATTTCAACGATTTGACCTTTAATGTTATATATCTCGATATTTACATTTTCAGAATTTATAGGTAATTCATAATTAATAATTGTCGAAGGATTAAAAGGATTAGGGTAATTCATTAACCTGTATTTTGAAATTGATAATTCATAATTATATGCAATGTTCCCATCTGTTACATGAATATAGTCTTTACGATATGCTTCATCTTCAATTGCAAAGGCTGTGATTTTCAACCTTACTGTATAAGAACCTGTATCCTGATAAGTATATTCCGGATTTTGTTCATATGAGTCAATAATTCCGTCATCGTTGAAGTCCCACTCCCAACTCCAAATATCCTCACCACTTGAAAGATCAGTGAATTGAACTGCGAGTGGTGTTGTGCCTGCGGTAGGAGTAGCTTCAAAATTTGCATAATAAGGTTCGGGACCAATCGAAACAGGATGATAAATTGTGAAAGTCTCACCATAATCCAGACTATGGTAAATATAAATATGATTAATGAAATGCATTAATTGAATACATTCAAAAAGTATATACAATTCACCTGGTTGTCTACCGCCTACAATGCCTTTAATTGGTAAGTTTGGACAGTTGAATGTGTTCTTTAATTCCCAAGAACTACCATAATCGTTACTATATATTAACTCTTTACCTAAACCATCCCAAGTATTATCATAAAACAAGAAAAGTTCACCATTCTCAAACCCCCGACTTAAATACATGTTGGTGGACCAATGCATATTAAATACATACTGGATATCCAAATTACCAAAATTATCATTGGATATCAAAATATATATAGAATCTGGCTCAATACCACTGGTTATTCCATAACCACAATCAATCTGATTATCAATTTCGCCTGTTTTAAAACCACCAAAGAACCCATTAAGCTGATGTTGAATGAAGTTGATACCATAGTCATTGCTATGGCTTTCTATCGTATTGTATAAAACCCCTTCACTTCTCCCACTGTTTACTCTAGAGATTGAACCATTTCTAAATATCCAACTTCCCTGTTGACCGTAATTATTTGAATAATAGAGATCCATAAATTGTAGGATACAATAAACACTACCAGATGTTAAATCTGCACAAATGCTTTCAATTTGATTGTAATAATAAGAACTATCCATGCATGTGACCGTCTCTCCAAAATCAGTAGAATGGTAAATTCCTTCACCGGTTACTGTTGGTCCAATGAAGTATATTTTTCCAATATCGGGACCACGAGTGATAGCGTAGTCGGCGAATAAAATTGAGCTTATAAATGTTAAAAACAATAAAAGTAAAATAGTATTTTTCATTTTATCCCTCTTTTACTCTATGATTAAAATTTTATTTTCACTTTAATGTCAAATATAATTTACATTGTCGCATTCCGGAATTGCAATTAAAAATGATATAATTGGTACTTCAGGATTTCCAATTGAATCCGTTTTTGTATGTTCCGGAATTGATACTCTTTGAAAACTATTGACGTCATTGCTATTCATACCAGGTATAGTAACTTCGAATTCAACAAACGAATTGTTGGATTGAATTACAATATTTTCAGGTGTTATGTTATCACTATTATCAAAGCTGATCCATTCTTCTGACCGAAGATTGATATTTACTACGAATAAAACTAAAAAGATAAAATAAATCTTTTTCATGATTTTCTCCTTATTTTAATAAAAGCATTTTGTTTACTTGTGAATTTGGTAAATTTAATTTATACAGATATATCCCCGAAGAGATTGGTTTATTGTCGTTATCAGTGCCATCCCATACGATTGAAGACTTTAGTCCGGCGTAGCCTGATTGATTATTGAATATTGAATATTGTCGTATCTTCTGTCCTTTGATATTATAAATTATTATCTCCGTGCTCTCAGTGTGCTCTGTGGTGAGATTAAATGAAATCGTTGTGGTTGGATTGAAGGGATTGGGATAGTTTTTCAACTCGTAATTCACAATTCCTAATTCGTAATTATCTTTTCCGCTTCCTTCTATTGCATGAATATAGTCTTTACGATAAGCATAAGCTTCTTCTCCAATACCACCACCAGTAAGGATATGCAACCTGACAGAATATAAGCCTGTATCCTGGTAAGTATATTCGGGATGTTGTTCGTAGGAATCTATTTCACCATCATCATCAAAATCCCATTCCCACCCAAGTATCCAATTCGGATCACCACCGGAAAGATCGGTAAATTGAACTGTAAGTGGTGCTGAACCGGATGTAGGAGTTGCTTCGAAGTCGGCAAAATGAGGATCGGGTCCGATGGCTATGGGGTGATAAATAGTAAAAGATTCACCATAATCAAGACTGTGGTAAATATAAGTATGACAAATAAAATGCATAGATTGAATATATTCAACTAACATATATACTTCACCTGGTTGCCTGCCACCTACAATGCCTTTAATCGGTAGATTCGGGCAATAGAATGTGTTTTTTAGCTCCCAAGTTTCACCATAATCGTTGCTAAACCATAATTCTTTTTCTTCTTTATATATCGTTGTTTTATACAAATATAATTCACCCATTTCGGTTCCACGGCTTAATGAAAGTCTATGTGACCAATGCATGTCAAATACATGCTGGATTTCTAAATTTTCAAAATTATCATAAGAGATCAGCAGGAATAAGGAGTCTGGTATTCCGTTTGCTTCAGTTATTACATATCCAACATTATCTTGATTATCAATTTCGGTAGCTTTTGTAGTACCGAAATAACCATTAAGTAGATGTTGAATAAAATTTATTCCATAATCATCACTATGACTCATTATTTTATTATACAATATTCCTTCATTTCTTCCGCTGTTAACATCATAGGTACTACTATTCCTGTATACCCAGCTTCCTTGCTGTCCATAATTATTTGAATAATAAAGACAATCCCATGGTCTAATACAATATAAACTTCCTGATGTTAAATCTGCACATATACTTTCAACCTCATTAGTACTATCCATGCATGTAGCTATCTCGCCCAAATCGGTAGAGCGGTAAATACCTTCACCGGTTACTGTTGGTCCAATAAAGTATATTTCACCGATATCCGGTCCTCTGGTTATTCTATAATCTGCTAATAATGTCGATAATGATATTATTAGAATAAATGGTATTATTATTACTCTTTTCATTTTTCCAACTCCATATTATTACTTTCCCATTTCAATATAATATTAACAGAATAACACACTTTATTATTGCCTCGTTGATTCAAAAACAAAATTGATTTTTTTAATTATTTCTGTCAAAGAAAATATTTTTTCTGAAAGAGAGAACAGAAGAAAACAGAAACTTTCTAAAAAAAATAATTTATAACATAAAATTACTATCAGGATCGGATATGTTATTTGGAATTAAAAAGCCGCTGCAAAAGCGGCTTTATTTGGCTTGCCAGAATGTTGTCCCGAAAGCATTCGGGACAAAGAATGGTGGGCCCATGAGGAATCGAATGAGCCTACGGCTCACAAGCTTCACCAGCCTTTGGCTGGCTCTGACCGTCTTCAAACTTATCAAGCCAAGCTCTACCCACTCCGCTTTTTAGATATTTTTCATATTTCCTAGCAGATGAATAATCGGGAAATTCTTTGGTATAAACCAATTTAAATTCACCGATAATCTGGCTTCCTTTTGAAGATTTTCGTTTATGTTCTGTTAACCTTCGTTCAAGATTATTTGTTATACCAACATATCTCTTTGTACCCTTCAAAACGTAAATAGTTATCAAAATCATCTCCTTAAAATAAGAACGCCATCCTGCTTCCGCAAGATGGCATCTATCTGGCTTGCAATTCGAAGCTCATGAGCTTACGAATGAGCGAAGAATGGTGGGCCCAAGAGGAATCGAACCTCTGACCGTCCGGTTATGAGCCGGAAGCTCTACCAACTGAGCTATAGGCCCCAAAAAATCAAATTCGATTTGTAAAAACTATTTATGCACTTCTGCTGTCAAGATTTTCCTGACAATCTATCGTGAATCTATTTTACGTTAAAGTTCTCGATAAATTTCATCAATACACTACTGCGAGTAGGATGACGTAATTTGCGCAATGCTTTATCTTCTATCTGGCGGATACGTTCGCGGGTAACGCTGAAGATATTACCTACTTCTTCCAAAGTTCGGTGGTAGCCGTCGTCTATACCGAAACGCAGGCGGATGACTCTTTCCTCACGAGGTGTAAGAGTCTGTAAAATTTCATCAACTTGTTTTTTCAGTAAAGTCCGCTCAGCCATTCTTTCTGGCGAAATCGTTCCCTTATCTTCAATGAAGTCTCCCAGCAAGCTGTCTTCATCTTCATGCCCGATAGGTTTATCCAGTGATACGGGTTCTTTGGTTATTGCCAGAATACTTTTGATCTTTTCTATTGGAAGATCCAGTTTTACTGCAATTTCTTCCGGATATGGCTCGCGACCAAGCTCCTGCAATAGTTTGCGGCTGGCTCGTTTTACCTTATTAATAGATTCTATCATGTGCACCGGAATACGGATAGTTCTTGCCTGATCGGCAATAGCTCGCGTGATAGCTTGACGGATCCACCAGGTGGCATACGTGCTGAATTTAAATCCTTTACGATAATCATATTTTTCCACAGCTCTCATCAATCCCGTATTCCCTTCCTGTATCAAATCCAGAAAATCCAGACCACGATTGTTATAGCGTTTGGCAATGCTCACCACTAATCGCACATTTGCTTCTATCATTTCGTTCTTGGAACGTTCCTTCAATTTTTCACCGCGTTCTACTTCTGCCAGTAGATCCACCATTTCGGTGGCGGTCATACGGGTTTCCAGTTCTACCCTGCGAATTTTACGACGGGCATTTTTTATCTTACGTAATGTTTCGATGAACACATTCGGTTCGATCTTGGTTTCTTCATGAACAATTTTGTAGTCCTCGGGAGATTTATTTGCTTTCCTGCCGTAAGTACAGATCTCGTCGATGGAATATTTCCTGATCTTGGAAAGGTGTTTAATACTTTTCTGGCTGTCTTTTATCCTGTCTACTAAACTACGAATACGATAAACCATACGTTTAAGCATTTTTTCATTGTATGTAAGGCGGTCGAAAATCGCCATTATCTTCTGGCGTTTTTTCTCGATCACTTCATGGTCTACCAGGTGTCCATATTCATCTGTGTCGCTATCATCCAGCATTTCACCTAATTCTTCAAAAATAGCTCCGGATTCTTTTATTACCTGTTCAAATTCATTTATCAGGGTGGATTCCTGAGATTTATCCATCCATGTTCCGTACTCAATTTTGAAAATATGATCTATTTTAACTCTTTTTTCACGGTAACGATGCAGGAAGTTTTCCATCTCGCGCAGGGTACTACCGCTCATGAAAACGAATTTATTAATATACTTTTGACCGCTTTCGATTTTCTTCGCTATTCTTATCTCACCTTCACGGTCCAGAAGTGGTACTCTTCCCATTTCACCCAGATACATCCTTACTGGATCATCATAATAACGTCTATTCTGGAATTTTTTAGTCGTTTTCGGTTTTTTGACAGAGACTTTTTTCTTGGTAACTTTTTTCTGAGTTTCATCGATAAGTTCTATACCATTTCCTACCAGCTCCGAAATGATCTCTTCTATCTTATCCAGGTAGATCGGGCTATTGGGCAGCACTTCATTTATCTGTTTGAAAGTTAAAAGGTTATCATTTTTTTGTCCGATATCTACAAGTTTTTTAATACATTCATTATAACTAAGCATCCGCTCTCCTTAGTATAGTGTTTTCCGCACGACTTTTTTATTCAGTCCAATAATTTTCTTTTTTAATTCATTCTTTTTCTGGAAAAGATCCATATCTTTCGGATTAGATAATATCTGGTCATTAATCTGTTTTAAATCTATTTGATATTTTCTTAATTTCAAACCGCTAATAACATCCTCGATCTGAGCTTTGGGCGGATCAGCCATAATAAGTTCAGCAATTGCATTCTTAATCGCTTCGTCTTCTATCGTTTCCAACAAACTTGGAATCTGCCCCATCTTCTCCAAATGCTCTGCAACTATTTCATATATTTTTTTGTACTTTTCTGATAAAAAGTAACTCGAATCTATCTCTTGTGCAACTTTTTTATAATACATTGAATCATTAAGTATATTAATAAGTAGTTCCCGTTCTTCCCCAAATTTTTCCATAGTTTGCATTTGCGGTTCTTTTTCTCTTTTTCTGCGAAGTCTTATTTTAGAAAAAATAGCGCTTTCCGATACTTTAAAAGTGGTGGCTATTTCCTGTACAAGAAGTTCCCGGGCTATATCATCTTCTATTTCATTCAAAATCTCTATTAGCTCATTCAGTTTTGCTCTTTTATCCATATTCAGAATAGTATCTTCCAGCAGGAATTCAGTTAGTGGTTGTGAATCGGTAAAAAGCTTCTGCAATTTTTCCGGTCCGTTTTTCAGCAGGAAACTATCAGGGTCATCTGTTTGTGGAAGGTTTACAATTTTTGCAGTATATCCGTTTTTAATAATATTGGAAGCTGCTCGCACAGCTGCTTTCCTACCTGCTTTATCTCCATCATATACAAGCAGGAAATTATTTGTAAACCTGCTTAATATTTTTATCTGTGAATCGGTGAGGGAAGTTCCCAGGGAAGCCACGGAATTGGTAAATCCATTTTCATAAAGCCGCAGGAAATCTGTATAACCCTCGGCAATAAGAGCCTGATCCCGGCGGGATATATCGTGCTTTGTAACAAAAAGTCCATAAAGTTCATTTCCTTTTGTATAGATATCTGTGGTAGGTGAATTAATGTATTTTCCACCACCCTGGTTCTCAAGCAGAACTCTACCACCAAAAGCCAGCACTTTGCCGGTGGACGAATGGATCGGGAACATCAATCTGTTTCTGAAAAGATCGTTATTATTGCCGGTAAAAAGCCCTGTGGAAGGTAATATCTGGTCATTGATACTATTTTTCAGCAGATAGTTTTTCAATCCACCATGACTGTCCAACGCATAACCTATCTCAAATTTCTTTATTGTTTCTTCCGATATTTTGCGATTCTGCAGGTATTCCATGGCAAATTGTCCATGCTTGAAAAGATTATCCTGGTAATATGCGGCTGTAAGTCTGTATATTTTATACACCAGATCACGGCGGGATTGTTTTTCTTTGGAAACCCTGGTAGTTGTAATAGTGATGCCAGCTCTTTGAGCAAGTTTTTGCAGAGCTTCGGGGAAAGATATTTTTTCATAATCCTGAACGAAAGTAAGAGCATTGCCACCTTTCCCACAACCAAAGCATTTGAATATCTGCTTCTTTTCACTCACAACAAATGAAGCTGTTTTTTCCTCGTGGAACGGGCAGCGAGCTTTATAATTACTGCCTGCTTTTTTTAGTGGAATGTAGCTGCTAACCACATCCACGATGTTGTTCATTTCCAGGATCCTATCGATATCACTTCTATCCATGTCTATCCTTCCAGCTTGACCACTGTTACTCCATCTCCACCTGCCTGAGGTGGAGGAGAATAAAAATCGAGGACTTTTTTATTTTTTTTCAGATACTGTCTTATCTTGCTGCGTAGGGCTCCGGTTCCTTTGCCATGCACTATACGAACAAAGGGAAGATCGTTCATTACAGCTTTGTCTATAAAAACTTCTATTTCCGGCAAAGCCTCTTCAAAACGATAGCCCAGCAATTTGAGTTCAAATTTAGTTTCCCCGGCAGGAAGAGCAACTTTTTTTGATTGTGCTGGTTTAGTTTTACGGGATGTAGTTCTGAAGAGCTTATCTTTGGTAGTAGTTAAGAAAATACCGTTCATGTCAACTTTGATATTATTTCCGGATATCTCAATGATTTCACCTTCCATTTCTACATCTTTCACCCATACAGTTTGACCTGTTTTTGGTACTTTCAGGAGAATTCTTTTTTCTTCGAAAAACTCATTTTCCGTTTTGGCAAGATCCAGGTTCATTTTTGTTATTTTTTTAAAGGAATTCTCAAATAGAGTCTTGCGTTTTTCTTTATCCGCTTTCTTAATATTTTCAATTTCTTTATTTAATTCTTTCTGTAACGAAGTAAGAAAATCCCGTGCTTCTTTTATTGACTGTTTTTTTATCTCTTTAGTTTCATTTTCCAGGTGTGAGATCTTCTGCTGGTGTTCTTCAATTTTCCTATTTAAAAGAGCTGTTTTGAGTTCGAATTGGTAATTCTGGCGGGAAAGTTCCAATTTCTCTTCGGTCATTTTTTTTAATAACTCTGTTAATTCCACATTCTGATTGCCAGTGAGTTCTTTTGCACGTTGGATGAGAGTTTCTTCCAAACCAAGCCTGGAAGCTACCTCGATTGCAAAACTGTTTCCTGGCAAGCCAAGCTTGAACTGGTAGGTGGGAATATGTTTTTCAGGATCAAATTGCATAGCAGCATTTACACAGTTGCGATGCTGTTCTGCAAAAACCTTTAATGCAGTGTAGTGGGTAGTTATAACTCCCAATACCTCTTTTTCTGCCAGGCGTTCCAAAATAGCCTGAGCCAGAGCTGAACCCTGTTCGGGATCGGTTGCAGCTCCAATTTCATCGATAAGTACTAACGTATCTTTCTTACCAGTTTTAACCATTCCCTCGATATTCTTGATATGAGAAGAGAAAGTACTGAGCGCATTTTCCAGCGATTGGTAATCACCAATATCGGCAAAGATATTACTGAAAATTCCTATGCAACTGGATGCAGCAGCGGGAATCGGTAAACCGGATAATGCCATCAGGGTGAGCAATCCCACTGTTTTCAAAGTAACTGTTTTACCGCCTGTATTGGGACCGGAAATGAGAAGTAGTTTAAAATCTTTTCCAAGTTCCAGGTTGAAAGGGATGACATCATTGTAATTTTCGTAAGTATAAATAAGCAGAGGATGCCGGGCTGAGATAAGATTGAGATAAGTTTTTTCCTCGATTTGCGGGATTTCTGCCTGTAAGATATTGGCAATTCGGGCAACAGCAAAATAATAATCCAGTTCCTGCACAATCTTTGTATTTGCCAGTATCATCTCTTTGGAAGCAAGTATGTTTTCGGTGAATTCCTTAAATATCCTGAATATTTCCTGCTTTTCTTCATTTGAAGCCAGGTCTAATTCATTATTTAATCCCACTACTTCCTGTGGTTCTAAAAAAATAGATGATTTGCTGGCAGATCTGCCATGCACAATACCATTGATAAAGGAAGTTGCTCCTTCTTTTACCGGAATTACGAATCTACCGTCTCGCTGGGTTACAATTTTATCATGAAGATAATTACTTGTAGCTAAATCCTCGATCTTTTTATTTAAAGCAGAGATAACATTTTTACGTAATTGTTTTTTTCTGCGACGGATCGATGCAAGTTCTTTCGATGCAGAATCTTTTACTTCTCCATCAGCATCGAAGATATCATTAAATTTTTTTTCCAGGGAATCCAGAGAAACGATCTTGCCAGTTAACTCCAGATAAAGCGGTGAATCTTCTATTTCATCGGTATTCCTGGTTATATTGTTAGCAACTAAAACATTAAAAAAGATCTTTCGGAATTCTTCAAAATTGTAGGTTTGATGTTCAAATTCTTGCAGTAGTTTACTTATATCGGATACATCTTCAAAATTGAAAGATATCTTGTTCTTAAGCAGACCCTGCACTTCACCCGATAGAGAAAGTTTATGTTCAATCTGCTTTTTCTCATCCAGCGGCTGCAGGTTGAGTGCCAATTCCCTACCTAACGGAGAATGACATTCCTTTGCCAGGATACTTTTGATCTTGTTATATTCCAGTTGTTCAGAAGGATTCATTAATCAATCATTGCGTCTTTAAATTTATCGTCGATTTCCTCTTCGACTTTTTTCATCTTGTCTTGAACTGGTTTTTGCAATTTCTTTATTTCAGGATAATCTGTCTCAATTCTTTCGGTTATTAACCGGATCGTAGTAATAATACGAGAATTCGAAGTACCTTTGCGTATGGTCGATTCAAGGGGAGAGAGATTCAAGAGAAGAATAATAATAGCAATTATAAGAGCACCGTTAAAAAGCCCAAACAAAGTTCCCAAAAGCTTATTCAGCCAGATAAGACGAAGGAAATCAATTATCATGTGTAAAATTTTAATGACAATCTTAGCAACTATCGTTATGATAAGAGCAATGAGAATATAAGACAATATCGTTGCCAGTATCTCACCAAATTCAAACTTTGTGATAAGCAATGCTTTAACCAAATGACCTGTCTTGGCTATAAAAAAAACAATTACTACCAATCCCAGAAGACCGATAACACTTTTAATAAAACCTTTCCTGAATCCGTTGAACATCAGGATCAACAGGAAAACACCAAGAATAATATCAAGAACGTTCATACTCCATCCTTTGTAATAGAATAATAAAGATCAATTCATAAAAAAGGGGAGATAACTCTCCCCACGAAATTCAATGTTTTATTATTTCAAATTTTTAACTTAACTCTGTAATTTCTTTCTTACAATTTCGCTTATTATCTTTCCGTCGATCCGGTTACCAAATTTTTCTTTCATGGTCTTCATTACCAAACCCATATCTTGCATGGAGGACGTATTTAATTCGGTGATAGCTTTATCAACCTCCACTTCCATTTCTGCTTCAGACATTTTTTGGGGCAAATAGAAATTAATGATCTCGATCTCACGTGTTTCCTTATCTGCCAATTCAGGACGATTGCCCTGCAAATAAAGTTCTATTGCCTGCTGTCTGCTTTTAACCTGACCTGCAAGAACCGAGATGACCTCTTTCTCTTCTAACTCTCTTCCAAGTTCTATCTGCTGGTATTGAACAGCAGATTTGAGAGAACGAAGAACAGTTAAACGATCTTTATCTTTTTCGCGAAGAGCTTGTATAATATCTTCTTCGATCTTTGAGATCATTTAAAAAGCCCTACCTGTACGTCTCTGCTTACGTTGCAGTTTAATTGCTTTTCTACGGGCTTCTTTTTCTTTTTTCCTGCGAGCAATACTTGGTTTTTCATAATAGTTATTTTTTTTGATATCAGAAAGAAGACCGGCTTTTTCACAGGACTTCTTGAACCTGCGTAAAGTTATCTGAAAAGCTTCACCTTCTTTGGCTATAACTTTTGGCACTAAAATTCACCCCCTTTATTTAAAGTGATTTTCAAAAATCAAAAATCGACTTTAATTGTCAAGTGTGAAATAAAATACTTATTTTAATTAAAATGTAATTATTATTTAATATACTTAATTAATAAAATTACTTTATTATAAGAGAAATTAGAAAAAAAACTTGTTTAAATATCAAACATTTTAGTTATTGCACCAAAATTAAATGTATTGATTTCTTGGAGGAAATTATAATGTTTGAAGGAATGAGAAGACACGCATCCTGGATTATTATTGTGATCGCATCTGTATTCATCCTATCCATGGCTATTGGAGGGATTAGCAGCATTTTTATTAAGAAACCGTTTGTCGGCATGATCGCCGGGCAAAAAATATACCCCGATGAATACCGCGAATATTTAAAAAACGCCTATGCTAACTACGCTCAGCAGAATCCCGAAAAAGAGATCGATGAAAAAACAGCAGAGGAAATAAATGAACAAACCTGGACCAATCTTGTTCAGCAGATATTGTTTAATAAAGAGATCAAGAAACGGCATATTAAAATTACTAATGATGATGTAGTGGAAAAATTGAAAAATCCCTCGGATGACGTCAAATCTATTCCCGATTTCCAGACCGATGGCGTTTTTGATTATGAAAAATATGAAGAAGTACTTATGGAAAACCCTGAATTTGCTGCCTGGATGGAAGCTCGGATCCGAGCTAACTTACCATATGAAACGCTATACGAAGATGTTAAAGCCGAAGTTACAGTTACCGAAGAAGAAATAGAAGAAAAATATATCGAAGAGAATGATAAGGCTGATGTTTCTGTTATTTACTTTGATCTTAATAGTATCGAAGAGATAGATAACACTGAAGAAGAATTACAGCAGTATTATGAAGATCATAAGGAAGATTATAAAAAAGATCCGGCATGCAAATATAAATATGTACAGATCAAACTGGAAGCAAGTGAAGCAGATAAACAAATAGCAAAAACCAAAATTGATTCTATATACAATCTTTTAATAGACGGTGCAGATTTTGCCCAGACTGCTATCGCCTTCTCGCAGGGTCCATCCGCTCCACAAGGCGGTGATCTGGGCTGGTTTGCCAGGGGCAGGATGGTGAAGGAATTTGAAGATGTTGCATTTGCTTTAAAAAAGGGTGAGACTAGTGAACCTGTTAACACCCAATTTGGATGGCATATCATAAGAGTATTCGACAACAGGAAAAACGAGCAGGGCGAAGAAGAAATACAGGCAAGTCACATTCTTTTCAAAGTAGATCCTTCCGAAGCAACAAAACAAAATATAGATGTATTAGCCTGGGATCTTTATGAAAAAGCCAAAGAAAACGGGTTGGAAACATCTGCAGAAGATCTTTCTTACAAAATTACTGAAACCCGAGAGTTTTATGAAAATGCTACTTATATAGGCGGAATAGGACGGGAAGAAGAAATGATCCGGTTTGCCTTTGAAAATAAGGTTGGGAAACTGCACGAGCCTGTTAAAACCAAAAGTGGTGATTTCATTATAGCAGAGCTTTCTTTTAAAGTAGGTATCCATTACCAGGAATTCAGTGAAGTGGAAGCACGCATCAAACGAGATGTCACAAACGAAAAGAAACTTGCAGAAGTAACAAAAAAAGCGGAAGAATTTATCCAGGCAAATCAACCGGATTCATATATGGCTGCTGCTGAAAAAGATGGATGGAAGATCATCGAAGCTCCTGAAGTAATATTGAATAAAACTATCCCCGGACTGAGGAACGATCCTGTTCTGAATAAAGAGATACTGAAAAAAGAAAAAAATGAATACACGGGACTGGTAAAAGGAGAATTCGGTGCATATATTGCCTACATAAAAGACCATATAAAACCGGATATGGAAAAATTTGAAACAGAAAAAGACCAGCTTCTGCTAGAAACACAGACCAATTCCGAGAACGAACACTTGAACACTTGGTTTACAGATCTTAAAGAAAAAGCTGAAATCATCGATAACAGAACAGAATTCTTTGGGAATTAGATTTACATAAAAAAATATTAAAAAAAGCGGATGTGAACCATCCGCTTTTTTATTTATGAACGAAAAATCTTGCCTTTCTTTTCTGTTATCTTATTTTTCCCACCATCCGGATTTGGAGATAAAAAATGAATAATATAAAGATCCGAATTGCAAACTTACAAGATGTTAGTGTAATTGCAGAATTTAATATAGCTATGGCGCTGGAAACTGAGAATAAAATCCTGGATCCCGAAGCTCTTATGCAAGGTGTAACATCAGTATTAAAAAAGCCGGAACTTGGATTTTATATTGTTGCAGAACTGAATAACAAGGTTGTGGGCTGCCTGATGATAACCACCGAATGGAGCGACTGGCGTAATGGAATTTTCTGGTGGATACAAAGTGTTTACATTCATCCGGAACATCGACGTTGTGGGATATATTCAAAGATGTATGAACATATTAAAACTTTGGCCACAGATAACTCTCAGGTTTGTGGATTCCGGCTCTATGTGGATCAAGAAAATGAAATCGCTCAAAATGGATATGTGTCATTAGGAATGAAAAAAACTAATTATCTGCTCTTTGAAGAAATGCTAAAGGAATAAATATGAAATATGTTGGAGCACATGTAAGCATTGGTGGTGGAGTAGAAAACGCTCCTTTGAACGCCAGAGAAATAGGAGCAAAAGCATTTGCCATGTTTACCAAGAATCAGCGGCAATGGTATTCCAAACCGCTAACTACAGACAACATTAAGTTGTTCAGAGAAAACATGGAAAAAGAAGGTTACAAACCTGAACACATTCTGCCGCATGATGGATATCTGATAAACCTGGGACATCCGGAATCGGAAAAACTGGAAAGATCACGAACAGCTTTCCTGGATGAAATGCAAAGATGTGAACAACTTGGTTTGCCATACTTGAATTTCCATCCGGGTAGTCACCTGGGACAGTTTTCAGAAGAAGCCTGCCTTAAAACTGTGGCTGATTCTGTAAACATTGCATTAAGCAAAACGCAAAACGTAACGGCTGTGATCGAGATAACAGCAGGGCAGGGAAATAATGTGGGATATACATTCGAGCATCTTGCTTTCATCATAAAACATGTGAAAGATAAAAGCAGAGTTGGTGTGTGCTACGATACCTGCCACGCTTTTACAGCAGGGTATGATATCCGAACTAAAGATACCTTTAAAAAAACTTTTGCGGATTTTGAAAAAATTGTCGGATTCCTATACCTGAAAGGTGTTCACTTGAACGACAGCAAGAAAGACCTGAACACCCGGGTAGACAGACACGAAAGCATCGGCAAAGGATTTATCGACCTGGATGCTTTTCGCTTTCTGATGAATGATAAACGATTTGATGATACTCCACTGATCTTGGAAACACCAAATTCAGAGATCTGGGTAGATGAAATTAAACTGCTATATAGTTTGATGGAATGATAATTTATATGTTTGTACTATTTTTACGAAACTTGACACAAGTCTAAAAGATCTTGTGTTAAGATGAGACTTATCATTTTTCAACTTAAGTCAAGATCATCCGGCAGTTGCCAGACAACTTAACTCAAGTTTCAGTATCACTGCTCGTTACGACTATGCCATACGGCATCGCGTGGAAGTCCTCTTTCGTAACGAACAAATTAATAAATTATTTTATCAATATCATTTTGGGGGTAATAGTTTTCTTATCAGTAACAAGCTGGTAGAAATAAACCCCACTTGAAACTCGTTTCCCATTATCATCTTTCCCATTCCAGATCATTTCGCTGCGACCGGGGCTCATGTAGCAATCCAGCAGGATTTTTACCTTCTGTCCTTTTATATTGTATATATCAAGTTTTACGTTTCCCTCTTCAGGTAGATTGAATACTATTTTTGTTTCCGGGTTGAATGGATTGGGATAGTTGGATAAATTAATCTCATCAATAATTTCAATAATTGGGTATTCAATACCAACTACAGGTGGAGCACCATACTCATAACAACCCATATCTATAATTGCAACTCCATTCCCGTCCCCATCCCAGATGCGTTCATTGTGTAGCAGATCCCAAGGTGGTAAAAATAGCCCCGTTGTGTCTGGTGTTCCGGTATCTATACAGGGCGAACCTTCCAGAAGTGCAAAAGGATGTGTTCCCAAGCTGTCAAACAATGGATCTTCATCTATATTACCATCTAACCAGTTGATGATATTGACGTTGTTTTGATTGTAGATTGCATTTTGCCCTCCCTGAATGTTGCAATGTGATATATCTATTTCCGAGATGTAACCCCAGGGAGAATGATCTGACAAAATGATTTCATAATTACAATCATTCCTGAGTATATTATTATGAAAATCTATATGGTTTCTAATTAACGATAATGTATATGTACTTGAATTATCAACGAAAGTAGAATTATTTATTTCAATATCGTCATAACAATCGAGAAGTACAGTTTTATCTGCTGTGCCAAAACACCGGTTATTTTCAAAAAGACAATTAGAAATTGTGAACTTACCGCTTGTGCTTGCAAATCCTCCTAAAGCTAACGCACTGGCACTTGTCCAATCAGTAGCAATTAATTCATTACCTGAAAAAACAGTATTTTCTATTAAAATATCACCGGTAGTGGAAGCTTGCATACCACCACATAATGAAAAAGTCCCTCCTGCATAATTATTCTTAATTACACAATCGATAACT
>JAUXIJ010000045.1 GCA_030621085.1 Candidatus Cloacimonadota bacterium
TATAATAAATTAATTTGTTTTGATCTATTTCATCCAGTTTTAAATATTCAAACGAATAATCACAAAAATACCAGTTAGAATCTAATAATAAGTATTTTCCTCCTTTTGAACAAGTAATATTTTTTCTCATGCCGAGATCTTTAGTCTGAATAGAACAAGCGGAATTACATATCGGACAATGTGCCATTTTTCCTCCTAATTAATTCCAATCCTTTCGTGCTTTTCGTGGCTAATAAACAAACACTACACCGCTGGTAGGGAAGACCCATTCTTCGGGTTGAGAGGAAATCGTGATACTTCCCTTATTTTCTTTTATCTGTGGGAATTTGCTTCTACCTGAAAAGATCGGTACAGCTTCCACATTTTTCAGAATTTTGCCATAAACAAAACTTATCTCCACACCCTGGGTCATTTCGATAAGGTAAACCGAAAGCTGGTGAGAATCTTTAGGGTAAAAGGTTTGGGTGGAAATGGAGAATTCCACTTCTTTTCCAACCAGTTCTTTCAATTGCGGATGATGACAGCGGATCTCCAGGCAATCATCTTTCAGCTTCATTTCGTGATAAAGGTCAATATCGTTTATCTTTGCAGACGTAACATCGAACAGGTTCGCTTCCAATTTGTTATCCAGCAGCCAGCGGTATTCCATATCTTTGCGGAGGAAATATTTTTCCAGAAGTTTTTCACTGTTGGCACATGCCACATAGAAATGATCGTTCTGGAGTTGTTTGGTGAATGTGAGGGTTGTGTTGGTGAGGTAGTAACTCTCTAATCCTTTTCTGTTGTGTTCAGAGAATTCGATGCTGTGTTTAAAATTTCGACGATAATGTATATCCCGATCCCGTTCTGTGAAAAATCTTTTTAAAATATCAGAATAGATCAGGCTGGATATTTCCTTGCTTTGAAGTCTTTGCTCTATCGCAGTCTCGATAACGGTATTCAATTTATCGTCTGAATAATCAAAGCTAACAAAATCACGGCGCAGAAGCGGGGAAGATGCGATCATTTTTCCATTCTCAAAATAATATCTCTTGGCTCGTCTTCCCACCTGGCAGAGTATTTCATAACTGGAACCGTTGTAGAGCGAAGTAAGGTTCTCTGCTTGGATGGCTTCGTGTTCATTTCCCAGCAGAACAACTTCGTCTCCCACATTTGCGTTCAATTCAGTAACATCCACAGCTATCATATCCATACTTATTTTACCGATAACATCGCAGAGTTTATCGTTTATTAGCACTTTTCCCTTGTTGGAAAGCATGAAGTCATAACCGTCTGCATACCCCACAGGAAGAATTGCATATTTCATTTTATCTGGAGTTATATAAGTTCTATTGTATCCGATGGATTCATCTTTTTCTGCTGTTTTGATTTGTCCAATGCGTGATTTGAAAGTCATAACAGGTTTCAGAGAAATTTTATTTATTAAGGATGGATCAGTATAAACACCATAGGAAAGAAGACCCAGTCTAACCAGATTAGAATAATCATCTTGAGAAGTTATCACACCGCTGCTGTTGGCTATGTGAACGTACTTTGGTTTAATATCGAGTTCATCCAGGATACCTTTAAATCTTTCAGATTGAAGTTTAGAATAATCAGCATCATTCTCGGCAGCAGAAAAATGAGAAAAGATCCCTTCGATAGTTAAATTCGCGAGTTGCTGGATCTTCGAGATAGTCGTTAGAGCTTGCTTAAAATGAATTCCACTTCTACCCATGCCAGTATCGATGTTGATGTGAATACCGATTTTCTTCGTTGTTTTTTCATTTAGAGTCTGTGCAAATTCCAGAGATGATATGGTTGGTATCAGATCATTTTCCAAAATAAGCCCGATCTCGCTTTCCAGGGAGGGAGATAATATCAGAATTGGTGTATCGATACCCTGGTAACGCAGCAGCATTCCTTCCTGCACATTGGCCACTCCCAGGAAAGTTGCTCCGCAGTGAATTGCCTTTCTTGAAATCTCAAATGCTCCATGACCATATGCATCTGCTTTTACTATCTGCATGAAGTCGGTTCCTGCTGGCATGAACTTTTTCAATTCATTCAGGTTTTGCTCAAAGTTTGTCAGGTTAATTTCTGTCCAGCTTCTTTCTTTTTGCATAATAAATCCTTTTTTTGTCACCTGTCTTCGCTAAAGCTACGCCACGGCAGGCTGACTTGCACTGTTTTTTAAACAGATGCAGGACGTATCATTTTGATGCGTCCAAAACGTTACGGTTCAATCTACAAAAATGAACCTGCACTTGCTAACTTAGCACTGACTTTAATAACTTTTTCATCTCTGTGTTCGTCTGTGTCAGTTAGTAGCAGAGAAATCATAAAAACTTCGCAGCAAGGTTTGCCAGAGCTGATCTCTCACCTTTTTCCAGTGTAATATGACCGCAGATCTTTTCCTGTTTAAATTTTTCTACGGCAATACTCAATCCGTTACTTTCGGAATCCAGGTATGGAATGTCGATCTGGTATGGATCGCCGGTAAGCACGACCTTGGTCCCTTCTCCGGCTCTGGTGATAATAGTCTTCATCTCATGCGGAGTAAGATTCTGTGATTCATCTATAATTATATATTGATCCGGCAGACTTCTTCCACGAATATAGGTGAGAGGTTCCAATTCGATAAAACCAAAATCGAGATAATCCTTTAAAGACGGTTCTTTTTTCCCAAAAATCTTTCCATTAGTATTATCTTCTTTTTCATTCCTGCTGGAAAGAAGTATTTCCATATTATCATAGATCGGCTGCATCCACGGATTCAATTTCTCCGATTTGGTTCCGGGAAGGTATCCGAGGTCTTTTCCCAGAGGAGAAACCGGACGGGATACAACCATTCGTGAATAATTGTTGCTTTCAACAACCTGGTTCAAACCGGCAGCAAGAGCTATCAGAGTTTTTCCTGTTCCTGCTTTTCCAACCAGGCTCACCAGTTTTACTTCCGGATCCATCAGAAGGTCAAAAGCCATTGTTTGCTCTATGTTTCTGGCAACGATCCCAAATATTTCCTGTCCTTTATAATATTTCAAAGGATAGATCGTGTTATTTTCATGAGAATAACGAGCTATAACGCCTTCTTCATCTTCTTCATCTTTACAGAACATCACGAATTGATTTGGAAATATCTCACCAAAATCATTTACAATAAATTCTTTTTCTTCGAAATCTTTCAGGGTTTTATCATCGATCAGGATTTTCAGATAACCAGTATACAGTTCCTGGAAATTGATCTTATCTGTTTCATAATTTGCAGCTTTCAGTCCCACAGCATCGGCTTTAATACGTACATTTGCATCTTTTGAAACCAGGAACACCGGTACATCGGGATTCTTCTTTTTTACATACATTGCCGTACCTATTATCAGGTTATCATTGGAATCTGTTATCAATATGTCACTTGCCGTATCCGAAACCTTCCGGCTTAAAATTACCTGGATAGTTCCACCTTTTTCGGTTTTAACTCCTTTTTTTAGGCTTCCTTTCTCACGAAGATCATCCAGGTAGCGTCCGATCTGCCTGGCATTTCTTCCTTTTTCATCCACGCTTCTTTTAAAATTATCAACTTCCTCGATGACCGTTATGGGAATGACCACACGATTATCTTCGAATGAGAACATTGCTTGCGGATTGTGGATCAGAACGTTCGTATCCAGAACGAAAATCTTTTTATTCATTAAATCTCCTTTTTACTGAAATCAAATTTCTTTTTTATATGAAAAGTAATACCATTTATTGTCAAATATAAAAATTAACTCTTTATTTAAAAAGCAGAAAAATCTTGCTTTAATAAAGGTATAAATTTAAGTGACTTTGAATTTTTTGATATAAGCTATGGAGCTGAAATAATGGGCATTTCACAAAAAAAGTAACCCCAAAAGGGAGGGTAAACATGAGAAACAAAATTGTAGTAGTTTTTGCCATTGTTGCTGTGATTGTAATCGCATACACTATTGGAAACACAATTGAAACCGATGAATCGAAAGGGAAAGAAATCGCTATATACTTTTGCGATAGTTTCATAAGTGAGGATACGATGATTTTTCCTTCACAAGCAGGAATTTTTTATGCTTCAACTGAATTTTTTGTAAAAAACGAGAAACTCGGGACAACTTTATCAGAACTATATGCTCAAGGTTGGATACTACGGGATGCCGTAAAAACAAACGCTTCGGCTCAAATTTTCGAAATGTTGCTATTTATGGAAAGGTGAGAAACACAAAAGGAGCACGGGTTTACAGACTTAGTGCTTCTTGAATGTGCGGATTTGTGTCGAGTAATGGAACTTACCTTACAAACGTTAGCTTGTCTCCCCAAGCTGGTGAGTGGTCTTTGGTGATGCTATAATTTAAATTATTGTCATAACCCCCTCGCAAATATATTGATATTTTACTGCGAGCTTCACAGTCGATTGCGATGTTGCAGTAGTAATAGGAGGAAAATATATGACTAAATGGAATCAATTAGATATGGATGCAAAAATTTCACAAATTCTGGATTTTCAATATAATGATCCGAGTCATTATTTTAGGAGACCTTTTTTAACACCTTATCAAATTGCTATTAGATTTGAAAAACGGTTTCCTAAGGATTTTCAGATGATTGGGAAGCCAATTGGTGGAAAGGGAACTGGACAGCAACATTCTCTTGCTCAGTACATTGCCCGTGAACTTTCCCAACGTATCAAAAAAGGTACTATCACTAATATTGAAGGCAAGTTCCTACATTGTGCAAATCTTCGGAAACTTGAGTTTAAAGGTAATAATGGTCAATTGATTGAATCATCTTTAAAGCAAGCTAATGACTTATCGATTTTTAGATTGATTAATTCAATCTAAACTGCTAATAAAGCACTTCACCTGACCGTTTTTTCGCTGTGCTCCAAAGCAGCAGCTGAGCCTGCTCATTAGACAACCATCAGGCATCAGGATCAAATAAACAAAAATTAAATCTGTTTGTCAGGTTTGCGGTAAAGTAATTCCGTTGAAATAGTTCTTTGCAGCATTTCCCACTTTAGCTATTTCTTCCCAAAAAAGATAAAAAAGAAAGAACCGTAAACTAAATGCTGAATTATATTTTATTTTGAATTAAATAAAGCAATATAATTACAAGATTCGATTAATTCTTTTTTAGAAATTATATATTTTCATTTATGCTTTTCAATATTCGAAAAATAATATACGTTTATTTTAGTTGAAAAAGCCTGTTTAAAAAAATCTTGCTTTAATAAAGGCATAAATTTAAGTGACTTTGATTTTTTTGATATAAGCTATGGAGCTGAAATAATGGGCATTAGAAGAAAAGGACGGGAAATTGCCGTTCAAACAATATATTCGCTGGAATTTGTTAATAACGGGTTTCAGATTGAAGACAAAGAATTAAAGAATAAGCTTCTGGAAATAGCTGCTGATAAAGGAATCGAAGAAGATACCAAGATATTTGAATTTGCTCGGGATCTGCTGAATAACATCTTTCCGAATCTGAATGTCATCGATGAAAAGATCAAAGAGCACTCTACAAATTGGACATTTGACAGGATAGCTAAACTGGATCTATCTATCATGCGGATCGCTGTATATGAAATGCTGTTAATAGAAGTTGCTCCTGCTATTGCTATGAATGAAGCAATCGAGATCGCTAAAAAGTATTGTTCGGGAAGTTCCAGTAAATTTATAAACGGTGTATTGAACGCAGTTGCAAAAGAAATAAATAAAAATAATAAAAAAAACAATGAAGAATAAATTATTTTGCAGTATCGGTGTTTTTGCTTTCAATGAAGCTGCTAATGTCAGTAAGCTGTTAGATGCGCTTCTAACGCAGCAACTCAATAGGATAGAGATCGAAGAAATTATTGTTGTTTCCACAGCATCTACTGATGGAACCGACGAAATCGTCTCAGATTATTGTAACAAGTATTCTAAAATAAAACTGCTTTGTGAACCGGAACGCCGCGGGAAATCTGCATCGATAAATAATTTCCTGGATCATGCTAAATCGGATATCCTGGTCATTGAAAGTGCAGATACAATTCCTGCACCGGATACCATCGAAAAGATGGTTGAACCGTTCTTTAATGGAAAAATCGGGATGACAGGTGGAAGACCCACACCTGTAAACGATCCTGCAACTTTTATTGGTTACAGTGTAAATCTTTTGTGGAACCTGCATCACGAGATGGCATTGATCTCACCCAAGTTAGGTGAGATGGTGGCTTTTCGTCGTGTTTTCGATAAGATCCCTTCCGATAGCGCTGTGGATGAAGCAAGCATTGAAGCTATAATAAGAGATAACAACCTTGAACTCAAATATATTCCGGATGCAATCGTTTATAATAAAGGACCTGAGAATATCTCTGATTTCATTAAACAACGCAGACGTATCGAGACAGGGCATCTGTGGTTGAAAAAGACACAGGATTATTCTGTAGTTTCACAGGATAAAGGTATTCTTCATAAATTGGCTTGCCAGGAGATCAGGAAGCATCCTGCCAGAATATTTTTCTTGTTTGGAACTGCATTGCTGGAGATATGGAGCAGGTTTCAGGGCTGGTATGATTTTAAGATCATGAAGAAAAATCCCTATAAATGGGATATCTCAGCCTCTACAAAAGACCTGAATGTAGAAAAAAAGAATTGAGAATAAAGAAATGCTGGAATTATTGCCTAAAATATTAATTTACAAAATGTATCGGAGTTTTGGTTTTCCCAAACTAATGCCGATGAATTATACTATCAGTGCTCTATACACTTGCAATTCAAGGTGTAAAACATGTAATATCTGGAAGAAAAAAGCAGAAAATCTAACGATAGACGAATACAAAGTCATCTTTAAAAAACTGGGGAAATCACCTTACTGGATCACTATCAGTGGCGGAGAGCCGTTCCTGCGTAAAGACCTGGTAGAACTCTGCAGAATAATTTACAAATATTCAAAGCCAAAGATCATTAATATTCCTACAAATGGTATACTAACCGGCAAGATCGTTGAGGATGTTAAAGCCATAGTTAATGATTGTCCTAAAACACAGATCATCATCAATCTTTCTATCGACGGCATTGGTAGGCAGCACGACGAGATCAGGCAGGTTCCCGGAAATTATAGCAAAATAATTAGAACCTTTAAAAAACTAAAAGAACTTGAATGTAAAAACCTTACGGTTGGCATTCACACGGTTATTTCATGCTTCAATGTAAAGGAATTTTCCAGCATTGCCAATGAACTGATACAACTTGGTCCTGATTCTTATATTACCGAAATTGCCGAAGAGAGAAACGAACTCGATACAATGAATGCCAATATAACTCCAGATATGATCTCATATCGTTCTGCTATTGATTATCTTATCCACAGGATCAAAAATGGAAAATTCAGTGGAATGAATAAGATAACCCAGGCTTTCAGGATAGAATATTACAACCTTGTAAAACAGATTTTAAGGGATCGGAAACAGGTTATTCCATGTTATTCTGGTATTGCATCTGCTCAGATTTCTCCGGATGGGGATGTATGGATTTGCTGTATAAAAGCACAATCGCTTGGAAATCTGCGTATACACGATTACAATTTTAAAAAAATCTGGTTCAGTAGGAAGCTGGATAAAGAACGTCTGTCAGTTAAGAACAAGGAATGTTATTGCCCTCTGGCTAATGCTTCTTACACCAATATGCTGATGGATATTCCAACTCTTTTACGTGTATTTTACCGTAGTTTTATAAAATGGTGGAGTTGATGAAACTTTATTTCAAGGAAAAAAGATAAAATGAATTCTAATAAAAACAGGTACAAAGGAATTAATTATTGCGTTCAATGTGGCAGCAAATTGGTAATTAAGAACGATTACGAAAAGAAACTGCGTCCACAATGCAATAACTGTGGCTGGACATATTATAAAAATCCGATCCCAGCTTCGGCATGTGTTATTTTAAATGAAAAAAATGAAGTAGTGATAATTAAGAGAAAATTTGAACCCGGAATTGGTAAATGGGCTCTTCCCAGTGGTTATATCGAGATCGATCAGGATCCTGAAGATTGTGCTGTGGAGGAAATGAAGGAAGAAACCGGGTTGATTGGTGAGATCGAAGAATCCCTGGGTTATTATCCGGATTTTTCACCGATATATGAGAAAGTTATTTCCTTCGGATTTCTGATGCGGATAACGGGAGGTAAGCTTCAGGCTGGAGATGATGCGGCTGAAGCACGTTATGTGGCTTTCGATGATCTTCCGGATATCGCGTTCCCTTCACACCGATACTTTTTAGAAAAAGTGAAAGAAAGAGTTAGCCACAAAGAACACAGAAAATTTAGACGCAGATGAACGCTGATAAAATATGATAAATTATGAAAGAAAATCAAATGAACAGAATCATACTAAATCATAAACAATCAGAGTAATTCAGCGTTATAGAAGGAACTAATAATGGAAATAAATAAGAATTACGAACCACAATCAATTGAGAAGAAGTGGTATAAACACTGGATAGAAAAAGGTTATTTTACACCTGAGATAGATAAAACCAAAAAACCTTTCACAGTTTTAATACCTCCTCCTAATGTTACTAACATTCTGCACATGGGTCATGTTCTGAATAATACACTTCAGGATGTGATGATACGTTACAAAAGAATGACAGGAGTTCCCACCTTATGGTTGCCGGGAGTTGATCATGCTGGTATAGCAACCCAGAACATGGTTGAGAAAGAACTGGCAAAAGAAGGTAAAACACGTCATGAGGTTGGTAGAGAAGAACTGATAAAACGTATCTGGAAATGGAAGGAAGAAAAAGGTGGTCTGATAATCGAACAACTCAAACAGCTCGGTTGTTCCTGCGATTGGACAAAACAGAGATTCACATTAGATGAAGGGCTTTCCGAAGCAGTTAAGGAAGTTTTCGTTCATTTATATAAGAAAGGACTAATTTATAAAGGGAAACGCATTATCAACTGGTGTCCGCGGTGCCATACAGCTCTTTCCAACGATGAGGTAGAACATGAAGATAATAAAGGTTTTCTATGGGAGCTCAGGTATCCTTTCAAAGATGGAAATGGATACGTAACAGTTGCAACAACCCGCCCCGAGACAATGCTGGGAGATACTGCAATTGCTGTAAATCCTAAAGATAAACGCTATAAAGACCTGATCGGGAAAACAGTTATTCTTCCGTTTGTTGAACGTGAAATTCCTATCATTGCAGATGAATTTGTCGATATGGAATTTGGTAGTGGTTGTGTGAAAGTTACACCAGCACACGATCCCAACGATTATGAGATTGGACTGCGACATGATCTCAAGCAGGTTATTGTTATCGATGAACACGGCGTAATGAATGAAAATGCCGGCAAAGAATTTGCAGGTCTCGACAGATTCAAAGCACGTGAAAAGATCGTTAAAGGATTAAAAGAAAAAGAGCTTCTGGGAGAGATAAAACCACACGAACATGCTATCGGTCAGTGTTATCGCTGCGATACGATCATCGAACCATATCTTTCAGATCAATGGTTTGTTAAAATGAAACCTCTTGCAAAAAAAGCTATCGAGGTTGTTAAAGAGGGAAAGGTTAAATTTCATCCTGTTAGATGGACAAAAGTTTATTATCACTGGATGGAGAACGTTCGAGATTGGTGTATTTCACGCCAGATCTGGTGGGGACATAGAATCCCGGTTTACTACTGCCAGAACTGCGATGAGATCGTGGTTGCCAAAGAAGAACCGAAAATCTGTCCTAAATGCGGTCATAAAGAATTTAAACAAGATGAAGACGTTCTTGATACTTGGTTCTCGAGCTGGCTCTGGCCTTTTTCTACCTTTGGCTGGCCCAAAGAAACTGAAGAACTTGAATATTTTTTTCCTACAAATCTACTGGTAACAGCCCCGGATATCATCTATTTGTGGGTTGCCAGGATGATAATGGCTACACTTGAATTCAAAGATAAAATACCTTTCGATACGGTTCTGTTGCACGGTATGGTTTGTGATGAAAAAGGTATCAGAATGAGCAAATCCCTGGGTAATTCACCTGATCCTCTGGATATAATTGAGAACGTTGGAGCAGATGCACTTCGATTCAGCATTATCTTTGCCAGCCCCAAAGGACAGGACAGTTATTATTCCAACTCTATCCTGGAATCAGGACGGAATTTTGCCAATAAGATCTGGAACGCATATCGCTTTATAATGATGAATGCAGAAAAGATCGAAGGTCTTCCCAAAAAGGATGAGCTGAAACTGGAACTTGCAGATAAATGGATATATAGCAGGTTGAACGAAGTTATTGAGGAAACACGTAAGAATTATGAATCTCTTCGTTTTAATGATGCCGCCAATATTCTAATGGATTTCATCTGGAAGGAATTCTGTAGCTGGTACCTGGAACTTTCCAAAGACAGGATTTACAATGAAGAAGATAAAAAGGCTCAGTTAACAGCCAAATTTATCTTATTGGATGTACTGCAGAATTCGATGAGACTGCTGCAACCGATAATGCCGTTCATTGCGGAAGAAATATGGCAGGGAATTAAGAATTATTTCCCTATGGAAGAGGAAACGATAATTCTGGCAGCTTTTCCTAAACAGGATAAATCAAAAATAAATCCAAAAATTGATAGTGAGATGAAGTTAATACAAGATATTATTTCTGTAATACGATCAATTAGAAAAATTGTGGGAATTCCTTTAAATATCAAAATTGATTGTTTATTAGATGATATTACTCCTGAGCAAAAAGAATTAGTAGAAAACAATCATGAATATTTTTCAAAACTTGCGATGATCAATGAACTCAAATATAATACTGGATCTAAATTTGGTTCTGAACATGTTGCATCTTCTGTGAGCAATATTGAAATATCAACATTACTTACCTATGTTCCAGAAGAAATAAAAAAAGCCTTTAAATCGAAAAACGAAAAACAACTTGTTAAACTTGAGAAAGAACTTCAAAAGATAAACAGTAAATTATCTAATAGTAAGTTTTTAGTTAACGCACCAGATGATATTATCAAAAAGGAAAAAGAAAAATTTGAAGAAGTAAAAACTAAGGCTGATAAAGTTAAAGAAATTTTATTTGGTTTGAATTGATAAAAATAAACCTTGTGGAAGTTTTGAGCTTTTCCAATTTTGGAAACAGGAGGAAAGAGAAATGAAAACAAGAATTTATTTTATATTACTCGTTGTTTTTTTCATTTCATCGTGTACACAAGAAACTATATCTCCCGATGATAGCTTAACAGCACCATCAAACCTTACTTTACAACAAATCGATCTTGAAAGCATACAATTAAACTGGCAGGATAATAGCTCAGCAGAAGAAGGATTTCGCATAGACAGAAAAATTGGAGAAAATGAGTGGGAAGAGAACTATCAAATCTTATCAGAAAACTCGACAACATTTATAGATTCAGAGTTAATAGCAATTGATAATTATTCATATCGAGTCAGAGCCTTTGCTAATGGGGAATTTTCTGATTTTACGGAAGCAAGTATATATTTCTTTTATGATGATGTAAGTTACATTTATCCTTTATATAGTGGTCAAATTAGCCTTAGTCCATTAGAACCTTTCGAGTATCAAGTAGCTCTGAAAGATAGTAATGGAAATAATGTTCAAAGGGTTTATTATGTTTGGTTTAAATTTATTTCCAAACCTGAAGGTACAAATATAAACAATGTACTTTACAATACTACGGATTCGATCTTTGTTCAATCTGTTGATGGCATTGCTTCTGTAACATTATATGCCGGAAATCAAACTGGAACTGCTGCCATAAAAACATATACTTACAATTCCCATAACGAAGAAATCTCTATGGTGAAATCGAATATAATAGTTCATGCTTCCTCACCTGAAATAATAGATTTATCGATAAGTGGAATAGATTCAGGTGAAAATCTGGGAAATGGAAATTGGGGGATTGAAGTAGCGGCAATTGTTACGGATATTCAAGGAAATCCTGTCGATTATGGAACTGCTGTTTATTTTTCATTACAGGATAATCCTGAATGGGCTTCAATTGAGGTTGAAGCTTATGTGGGTAATGAGAATGCAAACGGTGATTCAATCCCTGGAGTTGCTTTCACACAATTGATCTATGAAGGTGTTTATACAAATGATACTCTGTTAATACAGACTGATGTAGGTACTTGCTCTGAAACTGAAGAATTTATTATGCCACTTCAATTTCCAGTATTAGACATTTCAGCATCTCCATCTAATTTATATTGGATTGAAAATAATCCCTCCTATCCAGACAGTCTAATTGCAACATTATGTGTTTCATTACAGGATGGACAAAACAATCCCATCGATAATCAACAAATACTTTTTTACTGTGACTTGGGTGTACCGATAGACATGGGTACTGATAATGATAATAATCCTTTTACTGAAAATACAGGTATTATGCCCAATCAACATGGTCGAATTGATAAAGAATGGATGTTTTATAGATATGAGTGTCCACCACCGGTTGGAAATGTACCGGGTACGATAACCGGAACGTTGATTGTATCTATTCCCGGAACATCAATAGAAATAGAAATCCCTATAGTTCTTATCAGATATCCAGGATATTAGTATATATATTTAAGGTTTGCTATAATATAAAATAAACAAAAAAAGGAGATTATAATGAATAAAGAAATCAAGATCGAACCGGCAGAAGACCCCAAGATCGAAGAGGTTAAAGCTAAAGAAATTCCCAAAGAAAAGAAAAAAGTGATCGATGAGAAAGTTGTTTTCTCAGATAAAAAACAGATGAAATTTTATGAAACTCTTAGAAAAAGAATTCTGAAATTTGCTAATGAAAAAGGCGGAAAAACCGGCAGTAAATTTGCTGAATACTTGCTCTCCTTGCCCGATTTCTTCATATTACTCTGCCGATTAACAGTAGATAAGCGTGTTCCAGCTACTCAGAAATTTATGGTTGGTGGAATTATTGCTTACATCATTTCACCGATCGATATTATACCTGATTTCATTCCTGTGATAGGTTATGTAGACGACCTGGTTCTGGCAGTCTTCGGATTGAATATTGTACTAAATGACATTGATAAGAAAATTGTTCTTGAAAACTGGAGTGGACAGGAAGATCTGCTTGAATTAATGCAGAAGATAACATTAACAGCAGAAAAATTCCTTGATAAAAATATCCTGAAAAGAATCAAGAAATGGATACAGAAAATAGCTAAATGAAATTGCTGCTGGCAACCAGAAACAAGGACAAAATTAAAGAGATCAGAGACATTTTAAAAGACCTTAATCTGGAAATAGTTTCTGCTTCTGGTATTCCGGGAATGCCGGATGTAATTGAAGACAGAGATACGATTGAAGGGAATTCTATTAAAAAAGCGGAAGAATGTGCCATTTTCTCTGGTATGCTGACTTTGGCAGATGATACTGGTCTTTTTGTGGAAGCTCTTGAGGGAAAGCCCGGAGTTCATGCTGCCCGTTTTGCAGGAGAGAACTGCACATATAAAGATAATCGCGATAAAATGCTGAATGAAATGAAAGAAAATATCAATCGCAATGCTCAATTTCGTACAGTTGTTGCTTTTGCTTCTCCGGAAGGATTGATCGATACAGCTCAGGGAAAAATTGACGGCACAATTACAGAAAGTGAAATTGGAACAGGTGGATTTGGTTATGATCCGATCTTCCGGGCAGATGAAACTGGAAAAACTTTTGGGGAAATGAGTGAAAAGAAAAAGAATAAAATTAGTCACCGGGGTAAGGCATTCAGGAATATGATTCCAGTGATCGTAACGCATACTTCGTAACGCAAACATTCCGCCCAAAAAACTGGCGGATAAACCTGTTTGCGAAAGGTCTCAAAGACGGAGCTTTGAGTTACATCGTAACGCAAACATCCCTGTTTGCGATTCTAATGGTTATAATATGAAAAGAAACAAACTCGATTATCAGCATTTTTACAGACGTAACCTTCCACATCTTCAACCAGAAAGCGCATTAATATTTGTCACTTATAGACTGGCTTTTGATCTTCCTAAAGAAGTACTATCTAATCTCTTGGAAATCCGTAAACTATACGATTCCAAATTAGTGAAAGTAAATGAAATGGAAAAAAATAAATTAAAGAAAATATGCAATAAATATCTATTTGAACTTGAAGATGATTACCTCGATAGAAGCAGAAGTACACCACTTTGGTTACAAAATGACGATGTCGCTCAGGTTGTTATGAATTCACTAAGATTCAACGATGGAAAATTATATGAGCTTCATTTAGCTATGATCATGCCCAATCATGTCTATATGCTTATTAAGCCTTTAAATGATTCAAACAAACCAGTTTCTCTGGCAAAAATCATGAAAGATCATAAAAGCTATACTGCAAATGAAGCAAATAAACTTCTACAAAGAAATGGACAATTCTGGCATCATGAAAATTATGATCATTATATTAGAAGTGATGAAGAATATTGCAGGATAAGAGAATATATTCTAAATAATCCGGTGAAAGCAGGATTAGTAGATCATTATAGGAATTGGAAGAAATTGATTTTGGCAGACGAGATTAATTTTGAATAATATTAATTCTCAAAGCAGGAGCAATGAGTTACGTGTAACGCAAACATCCCTGTTTGCGAAAAGTCTCAAAGACGGAGCTTTTAGTTACATCGTAACGCAAACATCCCTGTTTGCGATTCTCAAAGACGGAGCTTTGATTTACGTGTAAAAGGAGAATTTATGGTTAATCCTCAGATTTTCAGGCAATATGATATTCGTGGAGTAGTGGATAAAGATCTTACGAACGAAACACTGTACCTGATAGGAAAAGGATATGGAACTTTCCTGCGACGTCAGGATCTTAAAACCGTAGCCATTGCCGGTGATGCCAGGCTCAGTACACCACGCTTCAAACAGAACTTCATCAAAGGAATGCGCGAGGTTGGAATAGATGTTATCGATGTTGGAATTATGGCAACTCCCGTACTTTATTATTCCATCTGGAAACTGAAAACCGATGGCGGGGTGGTGATCACAGCCAGCCACAATCCTGCGGAGTATAACGGTATAAAATTGAACAAAGGACTGCAAAGTGTTTATGGACAGGACATCCAGGAAATTCTTAAACTCATTCAAACGCAGGATTTTGAAAGCGGTGAAGGTACTCTTTCCTCGAATGACGAAATGCATGAATTTTACAAGGATTATATAGTTGATGGAATAAAACTCGATCGACCGGTTAAAGTGATCGTAGATGGCGGAAATGGCGCCGGAGGACCTTATCTGCCGGAAATTCTCAGACGGCTGGGCTGCGAAGTAAAAGAACTTTATTGCGAACCGGACGGTACATTCCCTAATCATCATCCCGATCCGACTGTGGAAAAATATATGACCGATCTGATTAATGAAGTAAAGAACTCCGATGCAGAAGTTGGTTTGGGATTAGATGGCGATGGCGACAGGATCGGTGTCATAGATGAGAAAGGTAAAATGCTCTTTGGTGACCAGACGCTTAACATCATAGCCCGTGATTTCCTGAAACATCATCCCGGTGAGAAGATCATTGGTGATGTGAAATGCTCAAAGAACTTTTTTGATGACATAAAAGAACAAGGTGGTATTCCAATTATGTACAAAACGGGTCATGCCAATATCAAAAGCAAAATGCAGGAAGAAGGTCTTTTAATGAGTGGCGAGATGAGTGGTCATGTCTTCCTGAAAGACCGTTTCCTGGGTTTTGATGATGCGATTTATGTTTGTGCACGTTTCGTAGAGATAATGAGTAAAACCGATAAACCTGTAAGCAGGTTCCTGGAAGACCAGCCCAAGATGTACAATACTCCGGAACTTCATTATAAAAGCACTGACGAAGATAAATTCAACCTGGTAGAAAAAGTGCGCGATTCATTCATAGAAGAAGGATATGATGTGAACGACATCGATGGCATGAGGATAACATTTGAAGATGGATGGGGGCTTTGCAGAGCTTCTAATACTACTCCTGTTCTGGTGCTTCGCTATGAAGCCGAAACAGAAGAACGGTTGCAGGAGATCAAGAAATTGATAGAAGATAGAATTGAAAAATTTAAATAAATTGAGAAATTTCTATCTCGTGATCAGCATTTCTTCCTTTTACTTTTAATTTTTGCAGGTTCACTCTTGTAGATTGAACCGAAACATTTCGGACGCATCATAATGCTACGTCCTGCTTTACATTTTAGTTCATCCGGCTTATGATGAATCGAGACAGTGTATAACACTCCGACAGTTGGAGTGTTTTTTTGTATAAAAATTATAAACACATAAAATGATTGACACATAGAAGTATATATCTTTTTTTCGGAGATGTAGATAAAGAAGTGAAGAATATTGAACTTTCTATAAACTTCTGAACTCTAGATTATCTCGCACTTCTTTAGATTGTTAATTTTTAACCATTTAAAAAAAAGGAGTGCTTTATGAAGACTATTTATTTTGTTTTAGTATTTTTTCTTTTATCAACACTTTTGTACTCAACCATTATCAACGTACCTGCAGATCAACCAACGATCCAGGCAGGAATTGTTGCAGCAGTTGATGCAGACACAGTGCTTGTTCAGCCGGGAACTTATGTAGAGAACATTAACTACAATGGAAAACTGATTACTGTAGCATCGCTATTCTTAACAACCCAGGATACAACCTATATTTCACAAACAGTTATCGATGGGAACCAGGATGGTAGTGTTGTAACATTTATCAGTGGAGAAGATTCTACTACAATTTTATGCGGTTTTACAATTACAAATGGTTCTGCTGGTAATGGTGGTGGGATTTACTTTAATAACTCAAATCCAATTTTAAGTAATTTAATTATTACAGATAATTATGGTAGTATTGGCGGTGGGATCGACTGTCATTATTCCTCTCCGAGTTTGAAGAATGTGATAATATCAGGTAATTCTTGTAGTATTGGTGGAGGGATTTACTGTGAAAATAATTCGAATCCTGAATTAATAAATTGTATTATGTGGAATGATTCACCGGAAGAGGTTTATTTTAGAGGAAGTTCTGATCCAAATTCAATCACAATATCTTATTCAGATATTCAAGATGGAACACTTGGAATTGTAACAAACAGTAACGGTATGATAAACTGGTTGGAAGGAAATTTATGGGATGAAGATCCATTATTTGTCGGAACTGGAGATCATCCATATTCACTTCTGGAAGATTCTCCCTGTATTGATGTTGGTATTCCTGATACTACAGGATTGAATTTACCACCCTGGGATATAATCGGTAACCATCGTATCTGGGATGGAGATGGAAATGGAAGTGCTATCATTGATATGGGAGCTTACGAATACGGAGCTCCACCTTCTGTTGATATAGATGACAATGTAATTGTTCAAACTCCTGAAGTCATTTTACAGCAAAATTACCCCAATCCTTTCAATCCGATCACTACAATAAATTATTCTCTCAAAGAAAATTCAAAGGTTTCACTTAAAGTCTACAATATCAAAGGACAGAAAGTGAAACAGCTTGTCAGCGAGCAGCTTTCTGCGGGTCAGCATTCAGTAGTTTGGAATGGAATTGATGACAACGGTAAATCAGTTTCTTCAGGGATATATTTCTATAAGTTAAAAGCTGGTAATTATCAGAAAGTTAAAAAGATGTTGTTGTTGAAATAATTTTGTACCCCCTCTTTAATTCTCCCCCTATTTAGGGGGAGTTAGTGGGGGTTGAAAAGTAGAGAAAAATGTTGAATGAAATGAAACCCCGAAATTTTCGAGGTTTTTTGTTATTCGGAAGTGTAAGTCAAAGCTCTGTCTTTGAGAGACACAAACAGGTTTATCCGCCAGTTTTTTTGGTGGAATGTTTGTGTTACATTATCTCGTTATCAACATTTCTTCTATAGATTATTTAAAAATAATTGGAAATACGGCCCAACATGCTACTGGTTCCCCGCAGGACAGAGCAGGTTGAAAAATCCATTTTTTCACTGAATTTACAGCAGCTTCATCAAGTCCACTTGGACCAGGCATTAAAGATTTAATTACTTCGATAGCACCAACAGAACCATCTGTAAATATTTCTACTTCCAGCCAAACTTCACCTTTGATGTTTTTTTTCTTAGCAGATGCAGGATATATAGGAGGTTCTTGCTTTATTGGATATGGTGCAACTTCAAAACCTCCGAATTTTGATGTTTTTCCAAAGTCTTGATTCGAATTATTAGTAGATGTTATTTTATTGTGTAAATCTTGTTTTGAAGGGTGAGTTGAACTACAAGCTAAAATAATTGATGCAATGATGATACATATTGAAGTTTTCATAATAGTTCTCCTTATTTTTTTAATGACTATTAATATCACAAACAGGTTTATCCGCCAGTTTTTTTGGCGGAATGTTTGTGTTACGTTACCTCGTTATCAGCATTTCTTCCTTTTTACTTCTAATAACAATAGAAACTTTGTTCGGTACACAAATTATGGGGAATCGATCACTCCATCCCTGCTTAACGCAGTATTGATGCTTACAGGTTGATTCTTTCATGCGCACTTTTCCATTCTCAATTTCCGCTACAATTCCCGAAGCAATTTCTATCAGTTGATCCTGGCTGAGATCACATTTTTTCACTAACTGGTTGTGATAATATATTTCCACTTCCTTGTTCCTGTAGTTCTTGTTCATTCCCCAAAGGAAGACACCAGAAATAATCAATAATATAACGATGAGAACAATATCAGCAGGAGTGAGAATTTTCTTCAGATCTTTTATCATTAACGAAATACTCCGTAGATCTTATGTCCGCAGGAAGGGCACTTACCTTGAAGAATATCGCATTCAATAGTATATCTGCGTGAGATCAGCAGGTGGTTACAATTTGGGCATTGCGTGTCTTTTTCTGTGAGTACATTACCCAAATAAACATAACACAATTTTTCTTCTGCAATTTCCTGTGCCTTTTTCAGATGAGAAATTGGAGTTGGTGGATTTGTCATCTTGTAAGTAGGAAAATAACGTGAGAAATGAAGTGGTATCTCAGGATTTACTTCTGCCATAAAATCAACAAGTTTACGGACCTGTTCTTCAGAATCATTTTCACCGGTTATCAGCAGGTTGGTAACTTCCAGATGACATTTCTTGGAAACTGTTCTGATGGTTTCCAGTACCGGCTGCAATTGCCCATCACAGATGTTTCGGTAGAATTCATCATCCATCGATTTCAGGTCTATGTTCATTGCATCGATGTAGGGAAGAAGCTCATGTAACGGCTCAGGATTTATAAACCCGTTCGTTACCATGTTGGTTTTAATACGGTTTTCCTGCAGCAGTTTGGATGCTTCTAAAACGAATTCAAACCAGGTAAATGGTTCGGTATAGGTGAATGACACAAACTCGCATAAATGTTGTTTGCAGAGATCGAGCAATTTTCCGGGTGTGACCTCTATGGTGTGTGTTTTTTGCTGACTGGAAGTATAATTCTGGCAGAATTTACAGGAAAAATTACAGGAGTTGGGTCCGACTGAAAGAACCTGTTCACCGGGAAAGAAATGATAAAGCGGTTTCTTCTCCATGGGATCAAGGCTGATGGTGATGGTTTCGCCATAGTTAGTTGCATAAAGTTTACCTTCGATATTTTTTCTACCAATACACTTGGCATTTTCTCCAATCGGGATCACACAGAAATGCGGACAGAGAAGGCATTGAACTTTTTTATCTTGAAGTTTCTTATAATATTTGGCTTCTTTCATTTTTTCGTTTCCTTCTTTTTGTGTTCGATCCCACGAATGAATTCGTGGGTTGTTCTGGTCATGCCATGATTTTAATCGTGGTAATCATCACTTCAAATAACAAATCAATCACCACCAATTTCGTAAATATTTGAATATTCCGAACGATATTCTCCTTTAAAAGCATAAACACGATAATAATTTATTGATCCCGAAACAATACTATCAGACCAACATATTTCTCCTCCAATTCCAACATTTTCCGAAGTTATACCACGAGCTATTTCCCATTCGGAGTCCTCGATCTTACGATCGATTTTAAATCCGTCTTCGTTATCACTTGTATCTACCCAAAATAGTCCAATACTACCACCGAAATAGAGCAAATGACCCACAATTATTGGAGGGGAAATATAAGGTGGAGATGTTGTTTTAGAACATGAAATAAATACTATAAGAAAAACAAATGTGAATTTGATAAATTTCTTCATACTATTTCTCCTATTTTTCGTTTTCACTCCCACGAATGAATTCGTGGGTTTCTCTGGTCATACCATGATTTCAATCGTGGTGATCGCCACTAACTATTAACACTACTTTATATACTTTTCCAATATCTCCAGGTTCATTTTCAAACTATCGGAATTAAGCTCTAAAGTCTTTCTGCCGTTCTCTCCGAGTTGTTTGGCAAATTCTTTATCATGTGCGATCTTAATTATATTTTCAATTAATTTTTTCCTATCAGATACGATTATTCCGTCGTGTTCTTTCAATCTATCTACGGAATCCCGACAGGAAGTGTGATATTTTCCAATAATTATGGGAGTGCTGTAAAACGCAGGTTCCAATGGGTTGTGTCCACCGAATTTAAAGAAACTTCCTCCCACAATTGCTACATCTGCCAGGGCATAGAATGTGTTAAGAATTCCCATTTCATCGACAATTAATAGATTACTGGTTTCTTTCAAATTTGAATATAATCTATAATAAAAATTCTTAAAAAGTTGCCTTAATTCATTTATTCTTTGTAGATGACGAGGAACAACGATGGCTTTGAAGTTAGAGATCTCTCTCTCAAGGTGTGAAAAACAGTCCCTCAGCAGCTTTTCTTCTCCGGGACGACTACTGCCCCAAACCAGGATGAAATCGTCCTCAGAATAGCCTAATTCGCCACGCAGCTTTTTCCTGTCGAATGCAGGCAGATCGATACAGAATTTCAGGTTGTGAGTGTTCACCACATTTTTAAAAGAAAAACCCAGGAATCTATTTGTATCCTTATCGGACTGGGCATTAACCGCAACCACAGCTTTCCAGAGCGGCTTCCAGAAGAACTTCAATTTTCTGTATCCGGGAAATGATTTATCAGACATTCTGCCATTTATCAGAATTACTGGAATTTTCTTTTTTCTGGCTAAAGCTAACATATTGGGCCATAATTCAGTTTCCACCAGGATGATCAATCTGGGATTAACTCGCTTGAATACTCGCTTCATAGTGATTCGTAAATCGATCGGTAAAATGAAAGTGGTTAATTTTGGACTCAATTTACTGGCTGTTTCCTGACCTGTAGTGGTCATGGTGGAAAGAACAAAATCCTTGTGGGGACATTTATTCAGAAGTTCGTTAATCAACGTTTTCACAGCATTAACTTCACCCACAGATGCAGCGTGTATCCAGATCGAGCTTTCAAATTCATGCTTAATAAAGCCAAGCCTTTCTTTTCTTTCCTTACCTTTGAATCTCAGTAGAAAGAACGGATAATAAAACCAGAATGCAATTTGCGACAGAATTCGATAAATGAACATAAATCTTCCTTAAAATCTATTCTGTTATTTGAAAATAAATATCATCATCAACTCTACTGACAAATACTTTAACAGGATCTGTCAATTTATAAATCTTTCCTTTTTTACGACCGACCAAACGCATGTGTTCTTCCATGAAATTATAATAATCATCTTTCAGAGAAGATATTTCCACGATCCCTGTAACCGGATAGCGGTTGAGCTCGATAATCATTAATGCTGGTCTGATAGCCAAAATGATGCCGTCAAATTCCTCTCCCAGGTGCTTTTTAATAAAGTTGAGTTTATTTTTCAAATCGACTTCTCTTTCAGCTTCATCAGCTATCATTTCTCTTTCGGTAGCAGATTCTGCAAGCTGTAGAAGCTTGTTCTTATCGAATTTTTCCTGCCGGGAATTGATCTTATCCTTGATCTGGTGATGCACTACCAGGTCACAGATCCGCCTTATTGGAGAAGTGAAATGAGTATAATTTTGCAGTGCCAAACCAAAGTGTCCCTTGTTTTGAATAGTATATTTTGCCCGTCTCATACTACGCAACACAACTTTATCGAAAACACGATGATGGTTTTCATCCGGCAGTGAATTTAATAATTCCTGCAGCGCTTTATGCCGCTCTTCACCCAGATTGAATTTCAAACCATAATTTTTGACCAGTTTTTTTAGTTTTAATAATTTTTCTTCTCCGGGTTCTTCGTGAATGCGGTAAATAGTAGGTTTTGCAGAGAGCCTTTTTGCTACGAATTGATTTGCAACCAGCATAAAATTTTCGATTAATTTATGAGATTCAGTTTGCCGGCTGCGCTGCAAATCGGTTATATGACCATCTTCATCAAAAATGAATTCGGTTTCCGGAATATTCAAACTGAGATAGCCATTCTTGATGTTCTTTTTGGATAGGGCAGAGGAAAGCTTTCTCATATCATCCAGCATAGTAACCAGTTCTTTATCTATTTCTTTCTCACCTTCAAAATGAGCATCGATCTCTTCGTAATTGAACCTGGCATCAGATCTGATAATACTTTCCAGGGCTTCCTGGTTTTTGATGGAAAAGTCTGCATTAAAAACTGTTTTCACTGTTACAGTCAGTTTTTCTTCGAAGGGACGCAAACTGCATACTTTATTGGAGATCTTCTCGGGAAGCATGGGAATAACCTTCTTTGGAAAGTAGTAACTATTACCGCGTTTAACAGCTTCCGCAAACAAATTGCTACCAGGTGAAACATAATGCGCAACATCGGCAATATGCACATAAAGCGTAAATTCATCATTATTTTTTTCGATTGAAACAGCATCGTCAAAGTCTTTGGCAGAAGCCGGATCGATGGTGATAGTAGCAAGCTTGCGCAGATCTGTTCTTCTTACAATTTCTTCTTGCGGAATTCCAAGATAAATGTTGTTCAATTCCTTCAAAACAGCTTCAGGAAAAGTTAGCGGAAGTTCATACTGCATAATGATGCTGAGTATTTCCACCTCGGGATCACCCGCTTTTCCCAGAATTTCGATCACATTCCCAACCGGTAATTTATTTAAATCACGGTTTCCCCAGTTCAGAATTTTAAGAACCACCTTCTCACCGGGTTTTGCATTTGAAAGTTCATTGATAAGCAGTTCTGTGTGGATCTTGGAATTATCGGGCTGTAGATAATATTTACCATTATATTCCTGCACTGTGCCTACGAAAGAATCGTGATTTCGCTCAACGATCTTTATGATAATTCCATATTTTTTATGATTACGAGAATATTTTACTTCAACTTCCACAATATCGCCGTGATAAGCATTCAGAGTATCTTCGCTGGATATAAAAATATCTTCTTCCTTACCGATAACAAAGGCATATGATTTGTTCTTTGCTAGCGAAGTAGCATCGAATGTGCCTGTTAGATATAGAGAAGACTTAATTTGAATTGCAGAATATTTCCTGTTCTTAAGATGAATCTCTTCATTTCTCGCAAGTTTGAAAAGAGTATCTATCAGGTCTTTATGTTTATGCTTTCTTATACGTAAAAGTTTAGTTATATCCTTTATTTTATATCTACTATCTTTATTATCTTCAAGGAACTTTTTAAGATGATGTGCTAACTGTTTATCGTACATTAAACTTGATTGCCGATTTTTTCATTTAATAGCTTAATAAGCTCATCTTTTTCCGATCGTGTTTTGGAGAACCTGATAGACTGACCGCGAAAAGAATCCAGGCGGCGGGGTGCTTTGAATGTGCTGAGCATAACACCTTTTTTATCTGTGTAAAAACAGCCAAAATTTGAATATACTCTTTCAATACGAACGAATAAATAATAGATCACAATATTGTCTTCGTAGAATTCATAACGGGTAGGAATGAAATAAGTTATAAGACTAAAAAAGAATATTCCCATTCCCAGGTAAAAGAACAAAGGCATTTCCCAGCTAACCACGGCAATTTGCCATAATGCGGCTGAAAGAATGATAATAAAAACGATCAGTACAATGGATGTAAGCGGATAATCTCTGAGTGGGTGAGAGGTCCAACTGAGTTTTGGTTCGTTATTCGACATTTTGCACAAGCTCCCTGCATTTTTCTATTTCTTCTTTAATGGTAAGAACATCGTCAAAAGCGCTGGTAGAAGTAAACTTGGAACCGATCGTATTGATCTCGCGCAGCATTTCCTGTAAAATGAAATTAAGACTTTTACCGACTCCATCATCTGTGTTCAGCTTGTTTTTAAATTTTTCCAGATGATGCTGTAAACGCACGATCTCTTCATTCACATCTGCTTTCTCGACATAAAGAGCAGTTTCCTGCAGAAACCTTTTATGATCCTCACCTTCCAGTTTATTCTTGAGAAGGGTTTCCACGTTTGTTTTCAATTTATTATGGATTTCTTTCTTATATTCCGGGAAAGTTTGTTGTAAATTATCGATCGATTTTTTCATTTTCTTAAGGGAAGAAGTAAGGAATTTTAGCATGGATCTCCCTTCATTCTGCGCCATCTTCTGATGTTCATTCAAAGCCTTATCCAGCACACTGCGGACTAGTTCGATAAATGCACCACTCTCAAGATCATCTTTCTTGATAGCTATAACATCTCTTTCTGATAATACTTTGGCAAATGGGAGATTGGCATCGGTTTTCAGCACTTCTTTAGCCCGGGAATACAGATCCCAATATTTTTTTAAAGTTTCCGTATTCAGTTCCAGAACCGGTGGTTTCTTATTTACAAGGTTAGTGTAAACATCCACTTTGCCTCGTTTAATTTTTTTGCTAACCGTTTTGGAGAATACGGGTTCCAGGAATGAGATCTCATACGGAAGCTTGATCTTAAGGTCAAGAAACCGGCTGTTCACCGATTTGATCTCTACATTTATTTCGTAATTATCATCTGAATATCCAGCTTTCCCGAATCCTGTCATACTTTTCATAAAAAATCTCCTGAGCTTTTACCACAAAGGCACTAAGATTTATACGCCTTTGGCGTACACAAAGAATAAAGGTTCTATTTTACTCTTTATATTTTAATTTAATTCTTCCATAATCATTAATAAATTATAATACAAAACCATACGGAATTGAATTTGAATAAATGCGTTTAGCTGTCAATATTCTTAATTTAATTTGCCTTTTCCTTTTGCCTTTAACCTTTTATCTTTAGTCTTTGGTCTTTTGCCTTTGATCTTTTTTCTTTAGTCTTTTATATTTTACATTTTTTTGCTTTCTGCTTTTTGCTTTTCTATCCCAGCGTAGCTGAAACGAAGCCGGATTCCTTTAACCTTTTATCTTTATTCTTTAGTCTTTTTGCTTTTTAAACTTGACACCTTTCTCCAATTTCTCATTTTTTTCACGGTTTATGGAACTCAGTATCGAAAATGTTATTAAATGTTAATTTTAAAAAGGTATATCATCAAGTGAAATTGAAATATTAGCGAACCTGTTAGGGGATTCATTTGTTAGCAGCAATATGAATTGTGAATTTGATAGATAGCCAAAATGATAAAAAGGAGAAGTAAAATGAAAAAGTTGATTTTAGGAGTAATGGCATTAGTGATGCTAATACTTTTAGGATGTTCAAATCCTATTAAAGAAGCCCTAATAGGTAAGTGGCTTGTTTATTACGAAAGTTCTGAAGAATATATCCCAGTATTTGAATTTAAAAAGAATGGAGATATAATCTATCTTAAAGATTTTGAAGATGCATTACGCTATGAGGGATTATTTAATCACATTAATCGTGGTAGCTGGGGTGAAAATTATCACGAGAGAGGACGATATGAAGTTGAGAATGATACTACATTAATTCTTTATTATCAATGTACAGACTTAGTAGATAACAAACTTGTTAGTGACAAATTTATACTTAAAATTCTCTCTATTGATGAAGAACAATTAGAGGTGCTTGCTGCTGATGGGGAGGATTTAGAATACTGGACTATCAAACAATGTAGTAATACTTTCTTAAAACCAAATTCAAAAAAAGTAAAAAAGGCTATTGAGAAGAAAGAAGCTGAAGATGTCATAGCGGACGCAGAGGCAGAAATAAGATATGTAGAGAATAAGAGACGAGAGAGAACGATGGAGTACTGGAAAAGAGTAAAAGACAGAAGTTCAGAATACCATGTTTTGACTAGTGAAGTTAGAATCATTACGCATCCCTATAGAACTTATGAGGATATAGAAAAAGCCATGCAGGCAATTGAATTATCAGGAAAACTTACAATTGTAGCTACTTACACTGAATTGGGAGTACTTCCAATCCAATCTATTGAGGAAATGGAAGATGAATATATACTACATTGTTTTTGTAAAGTAGACGGAAAAACTTATGATTTTAACATTCCCCAAAATGATATTTCTGATATGAAGGTCTATTTTCATAAAAAGTATTTTTCTAATTATGAATCATTTAAGAAAAATCTCATGACCGAGTATTGTTCTGATACAAAAACCTTTCAAGTTTTTACAGGTAATCTGGGATGGGATTTTAATGCTGATAATTTTGAAGAAGTAGAACTGGATGATTATAGCTCACTCGAAAAGGGAAAATGAAAAGAAATAACAAACTAGGATTAGGAATAATCGGTGTGCTGATAATTTGGATACTTTATTGTTCTTATGTTCTATCTACATAGTGAAATTGGAAAGTGGTAATCGTAAAAATTTGTTGCTCGTTCACAAAGGCAATACCAAGAAGCCATATACGTTATGCTTGTAGGATTTTTATCAATGAAATATTCGTTGGTGGAGAGAAAAGAGATGGTCAAAGGTGCACTTGGTGAGGAATACAAATCCATAACACAAATAAAATGCGCTTATGACTTATAGCAATTTAAGATCTAAAATGAATAATTTCTGTTTTAAATATTGAAATATTTTTTACTGTCAAACGGATTAAAATATGGAGGTAAATATGGAAAACTTTGAACAAAAACTTAAAGGTGATATTAAAGATATTTGTGGTATTCTCAAAAATATTGCAATTGATTATAAAAAATATTCTATACTTTCCTCA
>JAUXIJ010000166.1 GCA_030621085.1 Candidatus Cloacimonadota bacterium
ACTCTTACCTGAACAAACTGACCCGGTTTTATTTCAGGTAATTGCCGGTTACCGGAAAGTGATAAAACAAAATATTCTTCATTAACCCTCCGGTTAGCTATTATTTGAAAATCGTGGATCTGTTTTTTCATTTCAACCACAAAAGTAAATAAATTCGTAATCACTTTGTGATATTGCAGAAAAGTATTTAAAAAGTGATGAGATGTTTATAAGTTGAGGAGTTTAAGATTAAAAGTCCCTAGTTACTGGTTTCTGGTTGCTGGAAAGAAACTTAGATTATAGCTCCTGTTATATGGGACATACTCCCATATAGAAAATGTTTTCGTTACTTCCTTAGCTGGGTTTGTTGAGAATTTATAAATGCCGGCTTAAGATGTCAGAAATCCAGACAATAATCCAGTGGAAGTGCTTCAGATTCTTTCTCAAACGCCCAGTAACCATAGAACATTGTACTTAACGGATCATTCAGATAGCCCAAAATATTAAACGATACTTCTGTTTTCAATAATCTGATCCACGATTGCTGAAAAGATTTTATCCGATACCTGGGACCATATATTGCTCTATATGTATATCCTTCAGGTTCTTTTGTATAAACTACATGTAAATAATTGTTAAACCAAAATCTTCTTTCATTATTATTACTGCCAGGAAAAACATGAATCTCCGATTCCAAAGAATCCGGGTCATGTCCTAAGAAATAATCAACCTCCTCCCTACTATTAACAGGAGATATTGAATTACTGGATATTATTACAAATCCTTCTTCCACAAATGAATTATAAACCAGTGCCTTTAAAAAATGCTGCATAGATCCTTTGTAGGCAGTTTCCCTGTTCTTCTTCCAAAGTTCTCCTTGTACTTCGTTTTCTGGTTTCATTGGTATGAATTGCTTTCTACACAAATATGTACAGCTTTTGTATTTGTGCAATTCGAATTTTTCCAGAACATAGTTGATGGTATATCCCAATCCATTGTTCTCAATAACAAGAATCTCCCTTGCTTTTGCTGTTAAGACTCTGGTTTCCTTATCGTAATGAAAAATAAGCGCTTTCGGATTGATGATTTTGCACGAGGAGGCATTCATAGATTCACCAATAAAGTTTTCTTTAAATTTTTTTAAATTTTTTTCCCATTTGTTTTTACTTATTTTATCATGGATAACAACTTCATCAATTTCCAGTTTGGATTGTTTTAGCTGTAAATTCCGGGTAACGGAAGGCTTATTCACATTTAAAGAGATACTGATAAAATCATAACCAACATATGAAGCAACAAGTAAATGCTGACCAAAGGGAACATTTTTAAGCTGGTATTCGCCATTTTTATTGGTAATGGCGCCAATAGTTGTGTTGTCTATGAATACACTGGCATACATAAGTGCATTTCCTTTGGTATCAGTAACTTTACCTGATATGAAGGCTGTTTCTGTTTGCTGAAGGGTTCTAATGCTCAATCTGTTTACCTCAGACGGGTACGGGTAATATCCAGCATCCGGATCTGAGTGCAATGGATTAGCAAAATGGTATAATATTACAAACAAGATTAATTTCATGCACCCAAAATTAATATATTCTCTTGTTTCCCGTACTTATTGTTGGATAAAATGTAACGTTTGGATTATGAATAATATAGCCACTATTTTTTTATTTGGGTACCTCAAAGCAGTAGCTAAATTCGGATTCTCTTCGGAATATTGTGAAAAGTATTTCTAGAATGTGATGAGGTGATGAGGTAATGAGGTAATGAGGTGATGAGGTAATGAGGTAATGAGGTGATGAGGTAATG
>JAUXIJ010000015.1 GCA_030621085.1 Candidatus Cloacimonadota bacterium
TTATGAAGCAAAACAACCAACACTTTTTGAACAGGGGAAATCCAGAACTGAACAAGTTTTGGATTTTATTAGAAAAGAAAATATCTCTTATTCAGAAATATCCGAATTTATCAAAAGTAATTTTACTAAAAATAATGTTATTATTACTAATTCAAAAATGAATAAAACAAAAACTGAAAAAACAACAGAAGAACAAGAAAGATTGCTAAATAATCTTGAAGATAAAAACAACCATATTAGAGCAATTTTTACTGTTGATAGATTAACCGAGGGATGGGATGTTTTAAATCTTTTTGATATTGTTCGCTTATATAAGTCCAGAGATTCAAAAGCAGGCAAGCCAGGCAAAACAACAACTGCCGAAGCTCAATTGATCGGTCGCGGAGCAAGATATTTCCCGTTCAAAATCACAAATGATCAAGACAGGTTCAAAAGGAAATATGATATTCCTAATAATATAAATGAATTAAAAATCATTGAGGAACTGCATTATCATACAATTGAAGACAGCAGATACATCTCAGAGTTAACAAAAGCACTTATTGATACTGGAATTTATGATGATGAAAAAGATTTTGTTGAAAGAGAATTGAAATTAAAAGAGAGATTTAAAGATACTGATTTGTATAAAAAGGGTGTAGTTTTTGAGAATAAAAAAGTAAAAAATGAATATGAGAATATCCGATCTTTTGAAGATTTGGGTGTGAAAAAACGTAACATTGAATTTGTTCTTTCTTCGGGTGAAGGAGCAGTAACAGAAGCTTTTAACGAAAATGAAGTTAAGTCGGCTGTTTCAGAAAAAAAACATAAAGATGTAAAATTAGAGCAGATTCCAATTCACATAATCAAAAATGCTTTAGCCAGAAATGATTTCTTCCATTTCAGCAATATCAAACATTATTTTCCTTCAATTACCTCGATTAATGATTTGATCCAACAAAAAGAATATTTAAGAAGTCTTGCAATAACTTTCAAAGGCACAAAAGAAAGAATCTCAAATATTACAAATTCGGATTACTTTTGTGCAGTCATTCAATTGCTAAATGAAATTGAGAAAGACATTAGAAACAATTTATACGATTATTTTGGCACTTATGATTTTAACGAAGTCAGCACTATAAAAGATAAATTCCCTGAAATTATTAAATTGAAAATTGCCAAAAATAATGAAAGGGCAAGAAGCCAAGCAGCCTTTTTGGCTGATGAAGATTGGTACGCTTACAATGATAATTTCGGAACCCCTGAAGAAAAGCAATTTGTAGAAATGTTTGCTCGAAGATTTGATAAAATTGCTAAAAAATATTCTGATATTTATTTAATTCGTAACGAACGAAAAGTTAAGATCTTTGATAAGAAAGGCAGACGATTTGAACCTGATTTTTTACTATTCTTAAAACAGAAAGCAAAAGAAAACATTACATATCAGATGTTCATTGAACCTAAAGGTGCTCAATTTTTGGAAAAAGATAAATGGAAAGAAGATTTTCTTAATGAAATACGATCTGAATTTAAAGATAAAGTAATCAATTATTCATCAGATAAATTCAGATTAACTGGTGTTCCATTTTATAATAATGAAAACGAAAATGAATTCATTGAGTCTTTTGAATCAGCTTTAATAGATTAACCAACCCCCAAAACCCTAATAAATATTTTTTTTTAACATTGACTTCCAATATTAAAATATAAACTTTCCTAATAAAAAAAAAGACAAAAGGAATTGTATTGGCTGAAAGAGTAATAAAAAAAGCAAAACTCATCGAAGGACCTGTAGGCAAAACGCTGGTAAACCTTACTATTCCCATGTTCTTTGCCATGATCGGGATGGTTGCCTTCAACCTGGTGGATACCTTCTTTGTAGGAAAACTAGGAACTAACGAACTGGCAGCACTCAGCTTCACATTTCCTGTGATCCTGGTAATAAACAGCATAGCGCTGGGAATCGGCATGGGAGCTGCTGCATTGATCTCCCGTGCTATCGGAGAAGGAGACCAGCACAAAGTACAAAGGCTTACAACAGACGGACTCACACTTGCTTTTTTAATAGTTATCGTTTTTGTAATTATCGGTCTTTCAACCATTGATCCGCTGTTCAAGGCACTGGGAGCAACTGCGGAAATACTGCCGCTCATAAGAAAATATATGAGCATCTGGTATTATGGAATGGTATTCGTAGTTGTGCCAATGGTCGGCAATAATGCAATCCGGGCAACAGGTGATTCCAAAACACCCAGTGCCATAATGATGGTTGCAGTTACAATTAATTTCATTATGGACCCGATGTTGATCTTTGGTTTTGGACCTTTTCCACGGCTGGGAATTGCCGGAGCTGCTCTCTCTACTGTTATAGCAAGATTTACTACATTTTCAGTTGCGCTTTGGGTGCTGGGTCACCGTGAAAAAATGATATCTTTTGCTAACTTGAAATTTAAGGAAGTTCTGGATTCATGGAGATCGATCCTGTTTATTGGAGTGCCTATAGCGAGTGCCAGGATAATGGTACCTTTATCTATGGGTATTATCACCCGTATAATAGCAGGTTATGGGTCAAAAGCCGTAGCCGGCTTTGGTGTTTCTTATCGTATAGAATTTTTTGGATTGGCAATAATACGTGCACTATCATCTGTTTTTGGACCTTTTGTAGGTCAAAACATTGGTGCAAAGAAGTTCGACAGGGTTCATTTAAGTATTAAATTAAGTAAAGGATTCGCTGTTATCTGGGGAGCTTTGATGTTCATAATTCTAACTATCGCTGCCCGACCTATTGCCGTAATATTTAATAAAGACCCGCAAGTTGTTTCAACCATTATATTGTATTTGAAAATAATTCCCATCGCATTTGGATTACAAGGGATCATGCACATCTGCAATATTTCTTTGAACGTACTTCACAAACCGCTGCAAGCTGCCGGTCTTATATTCGTTCAGATGTTCCTGCTATATATACCACTTGCCTATTTTGGTTCAAAATACTTCGATCTGAAGGGTTTGTTCTATGGCATTGCTACAGCCTATATAATCTCCGGTATTCTTGCTCATTTTGTTTTGAAGAAATACCTGTCTGACTTTGAAAGGAAAGTTAATAATGGATCTTGAAATTCTTAGAAGATATTGTTCACAAAAGAAAGGTGTTACGGAAGATTTTCCATTTGATGATGTAACCATGGTGATCAAGGTTGGCAATAAAATGTTCCTGCTAATGAACATCACCCAGCAACCATTGCGTATGAACCTTAAATGTGATCCCTTGGTGGCAGAGGGATTACGAGATAGATACAAATCCGTTTTGCCGGGATATCATATGAATAAAATGCACTGGAATACGATAATACTTGACGGTACAATTCCCGAAAATGTTATCTGCTCGATGATAGATGATTCTTACGATCTTGTATATTCCGGATTGAAAAAAAGTGAACGTGAAAAGATAGGAAAGTAGGAGTGTAAATTGTATTACAATGCCAGAAGGTTGCTCTTTCCACTTATTATACCACTGCTATTGATCTTGTTTTCGATGATCGTGGTATGGCAATGGCCGCAGTTTTCCGGCAAGATGGACAATACTTCAGAACTAAGTGCATTTCTTGTGATAATTCCTCTTATGCCTTTTTTTCTTTTCGCATTTACGATCATCCTGGGCTGGCGTTCCAATAATACAGGTCTCATCCTCATTTCGGTTATTCTGATAATTGCATATTTTGCTGCCGATAACGTTTTCGGTGGCGTAGAAAACTATAACTATTCCATCATACCTGCCGCCTTGATCTTTTTGATCCCGTTGAATATTCTTTTTTTTGCCGGGATCAAGAAACGGAATTTCATTTCGAAGAGCGGTATCTTCTACTTCATACTTATTGTTTCAGAAGTTTTCCTGGTCTATCTGACATGCTTCATTATCGATAAACCCGAATCGAAGTTTGTATTCGATCTGCAAAAAGAATTTCCTGTTTTCTCTAAAAATATTCTGGGATTTACCGGTATTTTCAGTTCTTTTCTTTCTTATAAAACTGTAGGAAATATTTCCCTGTCTGTAATCCTCATCTTCTTTCTTTTCATGTTTCTGTTGATACTGTATTATATCAGAAACCGCGATGTGCTGGCTGCAGGTTATGTGAGCATACTGTGCCCTCTTTTCCTGGGAATAAACACTTCCTCATCTCATCCTGCCCTCATGATCTATTTCACTACAGCAGGATTGATCCTCATTATTTTTACTATCGAATCATCTTTTTCTCTTGCTTATATAGATGAACTTACAGGACTGCCCGGCAGGCGCAGTCTGTCGGAAACTATGGCAAATCTTGGAAAGAATTATTCTATAGCTATGATAGATATAGATCTTTTTAAGAAATTTAATGATACATATGGTCACAAAACCGGTGATCAGGTTTTAAAGATGGTGGCAACCAAACTCAGTGAAGTTTCCGGTGGAGCCAAATCTTTCCGGTATGGCGGAGAAGAATTCACTGTGATCTTTCCCGGAAAAAACGCAAAAGAAGCTCAAATGTATTTAGAAGAATATCGGCAATCGTTGGAATCAACACAATTTGTTGTTCGCAACAAAGAGCGGATTTCCAGTAGTCCGAATAACCGGGGTAGATCTATTGGAAAAGATCATAAACAGGTTAAAATTACAGTAAGCATTGGGATTGCAGAATATACCAAAGAACTGGCAAAACCTGAGAAAGTTCTTAAAATGGCAGATAAAATCCTTTACAAAGCAAAACGGGCAGGAAGAAATAGGGTTAGAATATAATATCATATATAAGGAATTGATATGAATAAAGATAACATTGATTCAAAAAAGACTTCTCCAGAGCAGAAAGAGCTTGTTAAAGAATTTGAGAAAACAAAAAAAACTCTGGAAGAAACTAATAAATTCCTCCTCAACATTTTAGAAAGTTCTTCTTCAGTTTCTATTATTTCTACCGATCTTGAACAAAATATACTCTACTGGAATTCGGGAGCAGAGAACATTTTTGGCTTTAAATCAGAAGAAGTTGTGGGTGTTCGTAAAATTGATATAATTTATGCCGATGCTTCTACTATTCACCAGGTTCAAAAAGTTAGAAAACAAATTATAAAAACTGAAAAAGGAATGAACTGTGAACTTAAACAAGTCACTAAAAACGGACGAATACTCTGGAGCCGCATGACTCTCACTCCCAGATTCGGTAAAAATGGCAAGATCATAGGCATTCTGGGTATTGGTGAAGATATTACAGAACACAAACGTGCAGATGCGGAACTTCGTGATACAATGGAAAAACTTCGCAAAACACTTACCGGCATCATCCATGCTACAGAAATGATAATTGAAACCCGGGATCCTTATACAGCCGGGCATCAACGCCGGGTTGCCACCCTTGCCAAAGCAATTGCCAAAAAACTGAGCTTACCGGAAATACAGGTAGAAGGTGTGTATATGGTAGGAGTTATCCACGATCTTGGCAAAATATCCGTTCCTGCAGAAATACTCAGTATGCCGCGCCGTCTTACAGAAGCCGAATTCAATCTTATCAAAAACCATCCTAAAGCCGGATATGATATTTTAAAAAATATCGAATTTCCCTGGCCGGTTGCCGATATTGTTCTTCAGCATCACGAACGGATAAACGGCTCCGGCTATCCTGCCGGATTAGAAGGAAATGATATCATTTTAGAAGCAAAAGTTTTAGCTGTAGCCGATGTAGTGGAATCCATGGTTTCGCATAGACCATATCGTGCTTCTTTCCCCCTAAAAAGAGCACTGGGTGAGATAACACAGAATAGAGAAATACTCTACGACCCGGACATTGTGGATTGTTGCCTGGAGCTATTCAATAAAGATAATTTCCAATTTGAAGAGAGAGAAGAACCTTCTCCATTATTAGGATGATTATGTTTTGTCCGAAATGTAAATCTGAGTTTGTAAAGGGTATGACCATCTGCCCGGAATGCAATGAAACACTTGTACAAAAACTTCCCGAAAATAAATTTGTGGAATTTGTGAAATTATGTGAATCACCCAATCCTTCCATGACAGCAATTATTAAATCCATTCTGGATAGTGTAGATATTCAATATTTTGTGAGGGGTGAAAACATGCAGACGCTCTTCGGTGGATGTTTGGAATTCACTAATCCTCGTCTTTCACGTGTTGAATTCCTAGTGAGCAAAGAAGATAAGGAAACAGCTTTGGAACTCATCAAAGAGATCGAGCCGGATGAAGATCAATAAATAATTTGGAGTAAAGATGAAAAAAATATTGTTTGTAGAATTATTAATAATTCTTTTAGTTCAGTTTTTAAACGCTTCCGACAAATTCGATGCTGAGAGCGTTATCTCTTCCGAAGATATTATTAAAGCTGTAGCAGAAGCCAAGGCAGACAGCCTTACATCCAAACAGGATTTTGAAGAATGTATAAAAGATTTTGAGAAGATCGAGGGTATGTTCACTTTGTACAGGAACATTGAAGATGGTACGGTCTTTTTACAAATATTGCCCGATCAATTCGGCAAAATTTTCCTGTGTAATATGACCCGTCAGACCGGTGATGCGTATATATTCGATGCATCTTCCATGATGTGGAATTTTCCGTTTTTCTTTAAAAAAATAAATAAACGTGTGCAACTGATCCAGAAAAATCTAAAATTCAGAGCAGAAGAACCCGCAATGAAAAGAGCAGTGGAAAACAGTATTACAAATTCCATAATTGCTTCCTCAAATATTGTATGCAAACCGCAGGCAGAATCCGGAGCCATCCTGATCAAAGCATCCGACCTCTTCCTGAAAGACATGGCAAACGTGGAAAGCCGTACAGATAGCCGGAAGATGGGATATAGCTTTGATAAAGAAAACAGCTATTTCGATAAAATAAAATCATTCCCCTTGAATACGGAAATCGATGTGGTGCTGCATTATCAGACTGGAAAATGGCAGAATATCTATACACTGCCGGATTCACGAAGTATGATCCATCGTTATCATTACAGCCTGGCAGAGATCCCCGAATCGAATTATAAACCCAGACTCGCAGATGATAGGCTGGGACACTTCACAACTATATTCCAGGACTATTCAAATCTTCTTATCGAAGATCCCTATGTACGTTATATAAATCGCTGGCATATAGAAAAAAATGATCCCAAAGCAAAAATTTCCAGAGCAAAAAAACCAATTGTATTCTGGTTGGAAAATACGATTCCGGTAGAATTTCGGGAAGCCTGTCGTAAAGGTGTACTTCTCTGGAATGATGCTTTTGAGAAAATCGGGATAACGGATGCGATAGTGGTAAAAGAAATGCCGGATGATGCCGATTGGGATCCAGCCGATTCACGTTATAACACGATTCGCTGGTTTATCCAACCTGGCGGTGGATATGCTGTGGGACCATCACATGCCAATCCTTTTACAGGAGAATTGTACGATGCCGATGTGCGTATCAGTGTAGATTTTATGCGTTATTTTTTCATGGAATATGAAGAACTGATAAATCCAGACGGATGGATAAAAAGATTGCAATCTGCCAGATGGGAAGAGACTGATCTGAATAACCATTACGAAAGTGATGCCTTTGCCAGGGGTTTGTCTCAGCAAATGGCTTTCGGTTGGAACATCCTGCAAACCAGAGGGATTTTCCAGGATAATCCTGTTGATATGAAAGAGTTCGTCGATCAGGGAATAATTGCGCTTGTTGTTCACGAAGTGGGTCACACATTAGGATTGCGCCACAATTTCAAAGCCAGTACTTATTATACAACAGAAGAATTGCAGGATAAAAAATTCACTTCCCAACATGGCATCAGCGGTTCGGTGATGGATTATAATCCTCTTAACCTGGCACCGATAAATGGAAAACAGGGAGATTATTTCCAGGTTCAACTCGGTACCTGGGATTATTGGGTAATGGAATATGCTTATGCCATCTTTGATGAAAAGAAAGAAGCAAAAGAACTGGAAAAAATAGCTCGTAAATGCACAAAACCATACCTGGATTACGGTACAGACGAAGATGCCTACGGTTATTCCAGCAGGGGTGTAGACCCACTCTGTAATATGTTCGACTTGGGCAGCGATCCTATCGGTTACTATGAAGAGCGCATCGAACTTGCCAAAGAGATATGGAAAGACATTCCCAAAAACTTTGAAAAAAAAGGAAAATCATATAAGAAATTACGTTCGGTTTTCTGGATAGCTTTACGTGAATACAGAAATGCAGCAAATAATGTAAGTAAATATATTGGCGGATTGTATTCTCACCGCGACCATATTGGCGATCCCAAAGGCAGACCACCATTTGAAATGGTTCCGGCTGCTGAGCAGAGAAGAGCCTTGAATTTCCTTACCCGGAACATCTTGGCAAAAAATGCTTTTGATTTTGATCCGGAACTTCTGAATAAACTTGTTTTGGAAAAAATGGGTAAATTCACCGGCAGCATCTGGGAAGCTAAAAGACAGGACTACCCGATCCATACAGTGGTTACCGGGGTTCAGGCTATAATTCTGTCCCATCTATATGACCCGATAGTGCTGGGAAGATTACATGACAATGCAGTTAAATTCGATGCGAGTGAAGATATTTTTTCAATGGCAGAGATGTTTGTCACAATGAAAAACTCCATCTGGAATGAACTGACAGATAACAGCAATATAAATAGTTACCGTCGCGAACTGCAAAGAATACATCTGTACAGATTAACTCAAATCATTCTTGAAGACAACAATGCTCTGCCCAAAGATGCCGTCTCACTTGCCAGAACAAACCTGAAAGAAATTCAAAAACAAATTAGAGAAATGAATAAAACAGAACTGGATACAATTACCATCGCTCACCTGGATGAAATTCATGATAATATAAGTGCAGTATTAAACGCACAGTTCCAGATAAATGAATAGATGTGGAAACCGCTGAAGCGATTATCCTCTCGTTCCCATGCTCCTGCGAGGGAACGAATAACAAAGGAGGTTATCATAAAAACGATTAAATTTCTTATTTTAATATTGATCTGTAGTACATTCGGCTGTCAACAGATAAGCACAGAATCAGAACCAACTGCTGAACTTCCTATAATGCTTAACCTGCATCCTGCTATCGAGAACGGTTTTGATGTAACACAGGTGATCGTTACCATCACTAAAGATCAATTTGTCAGCAGCTTGAACCTTACAATTGAAGACACCCTGGCTTATGGAACATTTTACGACCTCGAACCTGGGATATATGACATCTACGTGGAAGTTTATGAAGAAGACCTGCTGATAGCCACCGGAACCGGTACAGGAGAAGTGATCGCCGGAGAAACAACAACTGTAGAGATCGAATTGATTTTTATTCCTTTAACCGGAAATCTGCAGATCATTGTGAACTGGGGTGGGTTTCTAACACCACTTCCCCATCGAATCCTTTTTATTGGTAACAGCATTACCTACTACAATGGCGGCGTGGACCTGCATACTATGAACCTGGCAAATTCCATCGATTCCACCCTGGCTGTAACTTGTGAAAGCATTGTTGGTGGCGGATATACACTGGAACAACATTATAATATACCCTATACATTGCAGCAAATTACAGATGGAGAATACGACATTGTGATATTGCAGGAAATGACCTCTCGCCCGGTGACTGATCCCGAGCTTTTTTATGAATATGCCACCTTACTCGATTCCGTAATTACAGAAGCAGGAGCACAAACCGTATTCTTTTTCAGTTGGCCATTTCAAGGTTCGTTCGATGAGATGATAGAGCAGCAGGCTGCAGCTTATAACTACATCGGACAGGTATTGGATGCGCCTGTTATTCCCGTAGCCAGAGCATGGCAGCGTTCCATCGAGCAGAATCCCGAATTGAACCTTTACATGCTGGATGGTAACCATCCTAATGTTCATGGCACCTACCTTGCCTGCTGCACTTTCTATCCCTTTCTATGGGATGACAGCCCCATCGGTGCAGAGTACGTTAATGACCCAACAATAACTCCGGAGGAAAAAGAATTCCTGCAAACCATCGCCTGGGAAACTTATGGGATTTATGGGGAATGATATTAAAAAAGTTCGGAGATATATACTATGTAAGTAATTATTGAAAATGGATATTATGAGATCAATAAAATGTAGTTTGCTACTTTTTATATTACCGATTGTGCTTTTTTCTCAAATTAACTTTGAACTGGATTTTAGTATTCCTAAAATAAATCCAAACGATGAGTTAATTGATTTTACTACTTCTAATAATCAGAATATTATTGCTGGTTTCAACAATACCGAAGGCAATTGTTTTAGAATTGCCAGATATGACTCTAATGGCAACCTTATATCTTCTTATGATAATAATTACTCAGGTAATGAAGAACTTTCTTGTATTTATTCAGATTCGGAAAACAACAATCCATATATCTATCTCGGCTTCAAAGAAGATTTAACCATAAAATTAAATATTATATCTCTTGATGATTATTCTCTAATTGATTCTGTTTCTTACATATTTGACATTTCAGGACCTCCTGGTTATTATTCTGAAACCAACGTATCAATCTCCAGCATAAAAATTTTAGAGACAAATGATTCATATAATTTATTTATTGGTGTTGTTGAAGAATTGTATTGGGATAATGGTGCTGGATTCGGATATGAAGAAACTGATCATAAATGGTCTGATCTCTTAATATTTAATAAAATTAATAATGAGTATGAATTTATTGAAAAATTATCTAATAATGGACTCGCTATCTTTTCTTCTGATATTATTATAAGTAGTGGTTTTGAGGAATATCATTATTTATACCACGAACCGCCTATTATGATAGACATAGATGAATATGACTTATGTTTTTATATTCAAGGTACAAATTATATTCCAGACAACCTAGTGTTTCACGAATTCGGTGATGATTATGTAATGAATCCAGATTTACAAATTTTAACATTTGAAGATTTAAGTTATTATAATTATGGTACAATTATTTATCATAATTCAAGCAATTCTCCAACTTTTATCAATCTATCACCAGATTTTAGCACAATTCAGTGGGAAAACAATAACACTAATTTCGAGTACTTCTTTCATATTACTTCATTCACAAATATTGAAACAAATTTTGGAGATCATTTTTTAATGTATTTTAGTAATAATGAAGTGGAAATTCGCAATCGAATTAATGGTAATATAGTCCATTACGAATCAGGAATGATAGACCCTATTTCAATATTAACATTTAACAATGAAAGTAAATTGTTTGTAACTGAAGATCAGGAATTATTTCATTTTTACTCAATTGAAGATACTATTTACGTTTCTTCGATGGATTGTATAAATTCAAAAAATCGTTTCAATGTTTCAAATTACCCAAACCCATTTAACCCCGAAACGACAATTTCGTTTACTATCCAAAATTCTAACAAAGTTACACTCGATGTATATAATATTAAAGGGCAAAAAATCAAGACATTGTTAAATGATCAAATAAATAGGGGGAAACATTCAATCGTTTGGAATGGCGTTGATAAAAATAATAATCCTGTTAGTTCTGGGGTTTATTTGTATAGTTTAAAAACTAGGGATCAACAAATTACTAAGCGTATGTTGTTATTAAAATGATTAATCTTTAAAAGAATTGCACTTGACAAGCGTGCCAGCGCTCTATCGGGCACTGCGTACGCCAAATGTTAGCAGAAAATTGTAGTAAAAAATTAAGAGGAATATTGAAAAATCTGATATTGGCTATAAATATAATATTATTTTTTAAACTGTCAGCAATAATTATTAATATCCCAGGTGATTTCCCTACAATTAGCGAAGGAATAGCTAATTCTCAAAGTCATGATACACTTTTAGTAGCTGAGGGAGAATATTATGAAAATTTTTCTATACCTCATCCTTTGTCAATAATTGGTAACGGTTCTGACCAAACAATAATAACTGGAATTTATTTCACTAATCCAACAACTTCAGTTCAGGCAGATAGCGTTAATCTTATTGATCTAAATATTTCTGGAATTGATTCATATGATTGGATGATGGAACCCGCAGCTATTGGTATTGAAATCCAGAATTCTAGTTCCTTTTTATTAACTTCGTGTGAAGTATTTGGTGGTGATGGAATCAGTGGTGAGTGGGCTTCAGACGGTGCAGATGCTTTTCACATTACAAACTCCTCTAATATAATTCTTTCAAATTCTTTCATAAATGGAGGAGAAGGTGATTATGGTTATTCATCAGGAGGTAATGGAGGTGATGGTTTAGTAATCAACTTATCTGTAGAGTTTACTATTATCAATTGTATTATCAATGCTGGGAGTGGTGGAGATGGTTTAAACCCAATAGGATCTTTAGGTGGATATGGAGGTGATGGAGTAAAAATGAATCATTCTTCTAATATTCTCTTATCTTCTTGCTCAATTACAGGTGGTTTTGGTGAGTTTGGAGATTTTCCTGGAAGTGGTGGTAATGGAATAAAACTTTTTAATACGAATGATGTTCAAGCGGACAGTATCTCTACATCTGGTGGAGGAAGTTACGCTTCAGGAGGTGATGGTTTAAGAGCAATCAACAATTCATATATAACCGTAAATAATTCTATCTTAGAAGGTGGTAACGGAAATCCAAGTGGTTCTCCATACTATAGTGATTCAACTTCAACAATTATAATTAATACGAATATAAATAACAATATAATACCATTTAACCAAGAACTCACACTTAATCAGAATTTTCCTAATCCCTTTAATCCCACCACAACAATCTTATTCTCAATACCAGAAGAAAGTAAAGTTGACCTTTTAGTTTATAATATTAAAGGGCAAAAAGTTAGAGTATTCACATTCCCAAACCAGTCTTCGCATAAAGCTACGACCTGGCAAGCAGGTTTGGGAACGAGTGAATACAGTGTGGTTTGGAATGGTAAGGATAGCAACAATAAATCAGTTGCATCGGGAATTTATTTCTATCAATTGAAAGTTAATGGCAAAACTGAAGCTGTGAAGAAGTGTTTGCTGTTGAAATAAAAAGGAAACTGTTTCATTAGTTGTGTCTACCACAAAATAATTTATTCCATGTTGTAAAATCATAAACAAACTGGTGCTGGAAGGGAGACTCGAACTCCCGACCTACTGATTACGAATCAGTTGCTCTACCATCTGAGCTATCCCAGCACGTTCTTGTAATAATACACATAGCAGAGAATTTGAATTATGCTTTTCAGGTCAAGTCGAAATTTAATGTAAAATGCTGGAAATATAAATATTGACGGTTGGATAGAACTATATCGATTTACAATAAAATTAGTAATAGGAATATTATGAATAACGTTTTAGCAATTATCTGGGATTTCGATGGAACGCTGGTTGATACACGCCAAAAGAATCTGAACGTAACCCGCAGAATAATAGAACAGATAACGCAGAAAAAAGCAGTTACTTTCCCTGTTTTGTCTTCTCTTGAGAATTACATTTCTGCCACTTTCAAGGCTACAAACTGGCGTGAGCTTTATACTTGTAAATTCGGGCTCACTAACCATCAAACATATCTAGCAGGAAAGCTGTGGACGGAATATCAATTGCAGGACAACACACCAACCAAACTCTTTCCGGGAGTTCACGATGTCCTTCTGCAATTAAAAAATATACCACATGGTATAGTTTCTCAAAACTCATATAGCAATATCCTTAAATTATTGAATGAATATGGATTAGAAGATCTTTTTAAAGCCATCATCGGCTATGAAGAAGTAGATATAATCAGGCAGAAACCCGAGCCGGATGGTCTTCTTGCTTGCATTGATAAGTTATGTAATTCATCAGATGGAAACATATTTTATATAGGTGATCATGAGACTGACATTGTTTGTGCAGCCAGGGCTAACAAAGTTTTGCAACTAAAGAATTCCGGACTCAAAATATCAAGCATTGCTGCACATTATGGTGTGGTCGATGATATTTCAGATTGGAACTCTAAACCTGATTTTACAGCAGAGAAAGTAGAAGATATAATAGAGTTTATCACGTTAAGAAAGAAATCGATGAACGTTTAAGAGAAAAAAGACCACTTATGTATTCCAACGCAGGAACGTAGGAACGAGAGTTTAAGTTAGATCAAATAAATCTTACGCCTTTAGTGGAAAAAGCATTCAGCGATAGATCGGCAAATTCCCTGCGTTCATATTTCTCTACAGCAGCAGCTCCTATCATGGCAGCATTATCCATACAATATTCAAGGGGAGGAAAATAAACTTCTATGCCCATTTTCTTTGTTTGTTCTGTTATTTCCTGCCTGAGAAGGCTGTTTGCTGAAACACCTCCAGCTACTATTATCACTTTCGAACCATGCTTTTTTGCATAATTAATTGTTTTTGAAATCAGGCTGTCTACAATAGCTTTTTGAACAGATGCGGTAATATCAGTGATGTGCTTTTTTATAAATTCTTTATCATGAGCTAAAAGGTAATTCCGCACCGCAGTTTTGAATCCGCTGAAGCTGAAATCAAAATTATCTTTCTGTTTCATAGCACGTGGAAAATCTACAAAGTGTGGATCTCCACCTTTTGCGGTACTGTCAATTTGCGGTCCACCCGGATAATCCAATCCCAATAATTTTGCTACTTTATCGAAAGCTTCGCCAGCAGCATCATCGCGAGTTTTTCCCACGACATCGAAATCATCTATAGCTCTGAAATCAACCAACTCGGTATGACCACCGGAAACTACCAGAGCCAGGTAAGGAGGGTCGAGATCAGGATTCCGGATCTTATTAGCATAGATATGACCCAGCATGTGATTCACAGCAATAAGAGGTTTTTTCAGGCTGTAAGCCAGGCTTTTGGCAAAAGAAACACCCACCAGTAGTGCTCCGATCAATCCCGGATTTACCGAAACAGCGATTGCATCGATATCATTAAAAGTTACTTCAGCTTTATTCATGGCAATTTGTGTAAGCTTCATAATGTTCTTCATATGCATTCGTGATGCCAGTTCGGGGACAACACCCCCAAAATCCTGATGAGCGGTTTGGGAAGAAATGAGATTACTATAGACTTTATAATCTGAATCGATAACAGCTACGGAAGTATCATCACAGGATGTTTCAAAGGCAAGTATCTTAATCATGTTTCACCATTGAAGGTAATTACTTATTTATTTTCAATAACCTGAATTTTCTTGGGAGTGTACTCTATGATCCTTACACCAGCAGGAACTTCGAATTTTATTTCTGTAAATCCTTTCCGTACTTTCGTTAAATTAAGCTCAGCAATTATTGAATTATTATCAAGTTTTTCCACGATCTCTTTTGGACCGCGCACCATTATCGAAACTTTTTGAGGAATTATCGAGATATTTTCTGTTTCCGGGAATTTAATGGGAATCAGGGAAATTGTGCGGTTGATGATCTTGGTTTGTGTTACTTCGAATACTATCCTGTCTTTTAACAATTCGGCCTTAGTATCGGGTGTGATAAGCAAAACCGAAAGCTTTCCATTTTTCACCATTTTTTTAGTTATCGGTTCGGTTTGAATTGTTTTAATTGCATTAAGAATGGTCAATGGACCCTTCACAGTTACTCTCTGTTGAGTATTTGTGATTTTATTCTCGATGAAGAATTCCTCATCTTTGGCGGAGGCATATTGTATCTCGATAGATTTAATCTTTTCAACCAGTTTATCCATGTTCACATTCAGATTTCCGCTTTTATCGATATTGAGTATTTTTAATTGAAGCCGGTGAGAATAAATTAAGTTCTTTTCGGTGAATTTGAGTTTGTTTTTCCCATATTTGAAGTTTTCTGCATCAATTTCGAAATGGGTTTTAGATAATTTTAAAAAAAGAATATCCATTCCTTTTGCACGAATATGAACAAGAATCTCAGGAAGCTCGTCCTCAAGCACCAGGTCGTGTTGTACATTTACTAATTTTATTAAGACAGGAATTTCTTCTTCATGAATTTTCATTAATGTGAACTGCATCCATAGTAAGATTGCAATTATAAGAACAAGAATTTTAATTAAAAGATTTTTTCCCATTTAATAGTTTCTATTTTTTTGAACTATACGCCAGAGCCTTTCACCCATCTGAGACATATTCTCATTTTCGTCATTCATCCAGTCTTGAATTGTTTGTTCAGTAAGAATTACAAATTCTTCTCTGCTGTCCCTTCTATTTTTTTGTACAACAATATTAGCAAGTTTTTTCATGGAGACCCAGATGGTTTTAATTCTTTGATCGTTGGCATCAGACAGCCATTCTCTTATATAAGGAAAGACAACGATTGGATTTACCCTGGCAACCTGAGTAAGTATATGGGTGATTTTTTTCTGAACTTCCATTGTTTCATCATCTATAACTTTCCCAATAAAATCCATAATGAAGTTTGGATCGGAGTTTGCAATATTTTCCATACCGTGAAATGATAACGCTCTTTTATGTGAATTTTCAGATCCAATCCAGCCGCTCATTCGTTCTTTCATTAAATCGGGATATCGTTTCCACATATCATTTATTATGCTCTCAACTTCCCATGGCACACTGTCGAATGTTTTTTCCAGAATTTCAAAGATCTTTTCAGGTTCTTCAAAATAAAAGTTATATTGATAAAATAACGCAGTTGCTCGAACACCATATAATTTATGCTCTAACATACGCTTAGTTATTTTCATCATCTTATCATGATCTTCATACTTAGTGAGATTTCTTCCCAGATATTCACGAGTGAAGTAATTAGGCGTTTTAGAGATTTCGATCAGTTTTTTTTCTGCCTGGGCTATTTTGTTTTTATCAAGAAGCTTGAAAGTGGCATCAAGAAACGCATTCATTTCTTTGCGATCTTCTCCATTCAACCGACCTATTTCGTTCAACCTGAATCTCCTTTAGAGTTAATTTCTAATGTTTATTAAATTTAGAACGTTTTCATTTTAATTATTATCAAAAGTCTGAATCCTGAAAAAAAACACGAAACTCGCTCAAATTCTGTAGACAATATAAAAATTTATATAACATCAGTCAACGAATTTATTTCATTCCTTTTTTTTTATTGATTATTTTTTACTCTTTCAAGCTCCGGTGATAATTCACTTTTATCATCCCTTTTCCAGCGATTATCAATACGTGTAGTAACCGGTGAATATTTCTTGATGTATTCTATAATAACATCACGCAGATCCTGTTCATAGCGAGTTATTTGTGACTCAGGGATTTTTGTAAGCAAAGCCAGACCGGCGTTTCCCTGTAGTAAAAAATCTGTGGTCGCTACCTGATAAAATTTGTTAACATCCCATAGTTCTTCACCTATTATGAGTTTTGTAACCCTGTCAAAATTGCTGCGTTTTCTGTTTATTACTACTTGAATACCAGCCACCCTTAAACCGTGCCTGGAACCGTTAACACGTGTTTCTATAATATCTTTCAGGAACTTTCCATCAACCTCGAACATTACTACCTGGTTATCGAAGGGCATTACATTAAACACATCACGATAAGAAATGGGACCGGCTAAAAGTTCATCTCTTATACCACCCAGGTTCATAAAACTGAAATCTGCTCCTGTATAATCCAACATAGCTTCACAAACCATATTACCGATCATGTTTTGCGGACCAGTTCCACTTCTAGTAATATTAATAGCAGCTTCTCCAATGATCTCATCCATACCAGCTTCTGCAATTTTCTGCATTACCAGGATTGTATCGGCTATCTCTTCATCAGGAATAAATTCATCATCGAATAGTGTTACCATTACTCCTTCTTTTATTGCAGGTACTTTATACCCGGAAAGAGTTTTTGTTTCCTTATCTATTTTCAGTGTTACGTGCCCGATATTACTACCATAAGCATATCCCTGGAAAACCAGTGTATGAGTTAGCGGATCTTCCCAGGGTTCGGCAAAACCTTTATGTATGTGCCCGCTGAAGAATACATCGATACCTTCTACTTCGTGTGCAAGTTCTTGTGCATCATAACCCCAATTCCGTGCTTGTGATGGATCCAGCGCATCAATATAGCGAGATTTGTAAATGGGTTCCGGATAGTATGGCAATCCCATATGTCCTACCACAAAAAGCAGATCGACACCTTCATTGCGAACTGTTTTAATATACCTTTCTAATGATTCTTTAGCCGGCAGGAATTCGACGTTCTTGATGTTGTCAGGAAAGCTCATCTTATCTGTATCGGTTGTTGTAACGCCAATGATACCTATTTTAACTCCCATTTTCTCAAGGATGATATAAGGTTGTACATATTCAACCAGTTCATTAGTTCCTTTGCGAATAATGTTACAGGAAAGGATGGGAAATTCTGCTAGTTTGTAAGTTTCGATCAGGACTTCTTCTCCCAGATCAAATTCATGATTGCCTACCACACTAAGATCATAACCTATCATGTTGAAATACTTTATCACAGCCCTGCCCTGGGTTATTGTTCCTACAGGATGTCCCTGAAAGAAATCACCGGCATCTACCAGCAGATTATCCCTTGAATTTCCGTCAGACAGTTCTCGTACACTATTGATATATGTAGCAGCAGAACCACCACCACCCAGCGTGGGTGGAAAATCGGGATTCATGAAAGTGGCTTCATACCTGTCTATTCCTCCATGAATATCGTTCGAGAATAATATATCTAACAAGAGGTCTTCTGCCGAAACTAGTACGGTTCCAAATAGCAGAATTATCAGTATTAATCTAAATTTCATTATCTACCTACCATTTAAAACTAATGGAAGTTTGAATATTGAAAAATGTTTCTTTAACAGTATCTGGATTTTCCCAGCCGCGATCTTGAATCCCACCATTCAATTCTATGTAGTAAGAATTCTCCCATAAATCCTCATATGCTCCATCATCACCCCAATAATAGCTATCCATGAAGAGGTCTAAAGTTTCATATTGCCTGTTTGCATATTCCACCGCTATATCGAAGAGGAAGTTCTCCAGGAAAGTGAAACCTGTTCCTGCCGTAAAAGCCGGCATTGTTACTTTGTCTGCAAAAACCAGCCCCGAATGATCATTCAGGCAATAATTTGTCTGAAAATTAAAACCTATGCGAATCGGGATTTTATTCTTTAAACAGTGCTCTACACCAATGTAAAAATTGTATGCATCATCATATAGTTTGTTTATTTCAGACCATTGAACAAATTCAATATCCAGATTGAAATTCGTACGCATAATATTGCGTGGTTTGTAATTCAAACCCGCTCTAAATGTTAGTGGAGCGTAGTACTCGGCATAAGTAAGAGAATCCACAATAATGACATTCTGTAAAGAATCCAAGGAAGTGAAATAAGTATATACTGCGTCTTCCACATTCACACTGTCTTTGGTACCGTTAACATCAAATTCTACTTTGGGAGTGATAGATAATCCCACACTTAAGCGAGGGTCAATATTAATTACAGTTCCTATCTGTACCTGGAAAGCTTCGAAGTCCCTTTCCAAAATATTTGTGGTATTTGTTAATAATGTGTCCAGTTTTCCAAATGAATAATCCGACCAGATAATTCTTCTTTTAAGATTTGCATCTCCCATCAGTTTGGAAAACCTGATCCCGAATGTTGCAAGTTCTTTATATTTTACAGCAGTTACCACACTAAAAGCATCTATGCTTCCCTCGCCTTCAATATAGTTCTTTGCAATAATAGGTGGATAAGAATTCAAATCGGAATTTGCATTATTTCTTACTTCTTCCAAATAATCAGAGGTAAAATCTATATAGGGATGAAAGATAAAAGACGCTGCAATATCAAAATTGGAAAGCTTATGTTTATAATACACTCCTCCTGCCAACTGTTCGAAAGGATGTACGTTGCTAACGTAGGTTGCATCACCACAATAGGCATCAAATGAATTGTACATGGGCAACGATCTGTCATCAAAGTTAGTTATTATTCCACCGTAAAACTGAACACCCAGTTTATTTTGCATCAAAGGCAGGTTCCCGGGATTAATTATGCTATCCAGCAGTCTGTTTCCTCCAGCTACGGAAGCAGATCCCATAGCTATCGAGCGCGGATCGAGACTACCTGTATAACTCCCCGTCTCTCTCTCCAGAAGAGAGTAGGAAAACAAACTTCCTGCTAATGTAATTATTATCAGTATTGTAAAAATTTTCTTCATTTATCCTCCAATTAAAACTTCCAGTCTAATTGTAATCTTATTATATTTTCTTTTCTTTCTACTCGTTGGAAATAGTATTCGCCTTCTTCGGGAATTTCATTGAATTTTCTATATTCCAGTTCTCTTGTCAGGAATTGTTTATATTTATATTTAAAGGAAAGGAATAGGTTGTTCGCTATTCTGCTGTGTATGTTAAACCAGTACTTAAACCCTCTATCACTTTGGTCGAAGTCGAGTTCCACATCTTCAAAGTCCCAGAAAGAAGCACCTTCTGCGTACCAGAACGAGAAAGCTCCCACAACTTTTAGATTCCGGTTAAAATTGTGTGTATAGTCCACATAGATCATATCACCATTGGTAAGAGTGCTGGCTTGTGCCATATCTGGTCCACTAGCCAGGGCAGGATTGGAAAGGATGGAAAGATAAGGTGGTTGAAAAACCCGTGTATAAACATAACCCAGTTGGATCTTATTAAAATTGGATAGGTAAAATAGTAATTTGACCTCAGATTCATCTGCCTGAGATTTATTTCTATCCTGCTCGTTATCGTAACGTTTAACCTGATGCTTATGGCGCAGGCGGATGCGAAACTGGTGAATTGGCTTGAATTCTAATTTTGCTTCAAAGCGTACTCCCCTCCTGGCATCGGATTTCCTTTCCCAGAGGTCGAGATAAGCTCTTGTGATTGTGAGCATTGTATTGAATTGGTAGCGTGTTTCAAAGTAGATACCTTTTTCTGCAGAAGGTTGAACAGAATTTAGATACATATCAGTAAGAAGAGTATTATTCAGTGCGTATGTAAGTTTTTCATAAACCGTATCATCGAATCTTTCACTTTCAGAGAAACTACGATGATAGGGATTATCAAACTCCAGATCATAATTACGATAAATGGAGAGCAGGTAGAGATTATCAAACTGTGAATAAGCACTTAAAATAAGTGCTTTTGGATCATCTCCGATCTTTCCAAGACTGCCATCTACTTCCAGTTCGGCATATTCACCCTGGAAAGACGTATTATTTAAAACAGTACGCCAGTCAAAACCAATAACCCGTCGATAGTCTCTATCTCCAATTTCAGGAGAAATTGTGGAATACATGGAAGAAATTTCATTGTCAGTGATTTTCCATTTATCGTAGTAATTGCCGTGATAAATTAATATATCTTTAAGTTCATCCTCTTCGGGAACAACAAAATCACGATCATACGTGGCTTCGTAGCCTGTAACACCCAGATGTGTACCGATCCAGGGAGAGAATTCCAGATGACCTCCAATAATATTTTCTTGCAGGCAATCTCTACGAGGTGCTATCCTTATAATATTGACATTATCGGGATAATCGTTGAAATCCTCTTCTACAGCTTCAAGTTCATCATCTGTAAAACGGTTTGTCATGGAGATGTAGGAAAGAATATGATCATCATCGTCAAAGATACCATTACCATTGCTATCATAGACAACTGCGTCTTTTTGATCTTGCGAAAGAAAGAGTACAGCATTCAAATTCTTACGTTTCCAATCCACAGCAAAGCCGCGCAGGGCATATTCCTGTGTGCGTGAAACATCACCAATAATGCCCGTGATCCTTTTATTAAATCCATAACCTGTTTTCCGGGGACTGTAATAATCTGTATTTTCCATTACCAGCCCTTCCCCAAAAGTAGCCCGGTAATTTCCTGCATACAATTTTATAAAGTTCTTACCATAAAAATCCAGTTCTTTCTCATAACCCACATAGAACTTGCTGTCTTTGAACAGATCGCTGGTCGAACTGTTAAATACATCACTGTAACCTTTAGGTGAGTCATACAAAAATCCTGCTTTCCATTCGTTCTGATAACGTATCCTCAGTTTATTAGTAACTGCCGCCCTATCATTCTGCATATTGAAAAAACCCCAATAAGATTGTGTTTTAATGCCTGGAGTTTGTAGTTCGCCTGAAGGATCATATCTTATCATTGATTCCCTATACATATCCATCACATCATCAGGATAAGGGTCATCATTATATTTCATCTGATAATCTATAAATAGATCCTGGAAAAGTGGCTTATCTTCGTAGTAAACATAGTGCCTGATGTTCTTAGCTCCGTAATAAGAAATCCCGGGAGATTTCCGTAAGTCCCGATAACTTGATATTGAGTCGCCAAAGCTGACCCTGTTCAAAACAGCTGCCACATCTATCGGTGAGGCATTAGGCAGATTCATTATATCGGAAAAATTAAGTTTATTGATATTGCGTGGAGTTATCAGGTAATCTTCCCATACATCACTCATGCCTTCCTGCAAGCCTTCATTACTACCCAATCTTTCAATAAGGTAATAGATCTCTTCCCTGCGCTGAGCAGTTTCATCCTGATCATCATAATGCGATACCGTAACCAGCGGTTTGATCTTGTTTAATGTTACCTGGTCTATCGATTCGATCTCTCTCAGTTCATATATACTCTTGAAGAAGCTCACGTAATCACGATGATCAATAATATCTTCTGCTTGTTCAGATGAAATAGGCAATGTTTTAAGTTCCTTTAGAGAGACTGTATTCAGATCAATTTTTTCCGGTAAAATAATTGCTCCACTAACTTTGGAGATATTTTTATTTTTTTCTCGATAATATTTTTCTATTAATTCTTTATGCTTTATATCAAGCTCTTCTTTTGTTTCAGCAAAGAGAGAGAGTGTTACACAAAAAAGAATAATAATTAAAAATTTATTCATATTTTTTCCCTTTGTTATTAATTGGACATATATACTAATAAAAGTATATTTCCACGAGTAAATAAAAAAGTGGGCTGGATATTGTAAAGTTTTTTCAATCTGAGAAAGATATATAAAAAGAATTTGACAAACGCCCTTGTATTCAGATTTTTTGCCAGAAGAATTTTGGAGGAAAAATGACAGATAACTCTTTAGTAGAAAAAAAAGGTAAATTCTCTTTAATTGAGCTTTTAATGGTTATAATGTTAGTTGGAATAATTTTCACTTTAACCATTCCATTAAGAAATGATAGAGTAAACCAGAAAAAAATGAAAGAAGCCATTTATAACATTCAGGTTATTGCTCGTGCAGATGTAGATTTCAAAAATGATCCTGCTAACGGATATTATATTTTTGAACATTCTGTGATACATCTTAATGAAGAAGGCACTTATTCAGGAGAGGATCTTCTGAATATATCCGACAACTTGCAGAAAACAGGAGATATTTTTTATTTTGATTATTCCGTGACAGATAGCACTGTTGTAGCATCCAGTAATAAGAACTTCGGTAAAGTTGGAGCGAAGTTATATTATTATCTTCCATCCGGTCCCTGGGGCGTGGGCGAAGATAAAACATCTAAAAGTGTATTGGACCCCAACTGGTTGCCATAATATGCTTTTTTAAATATTATGATAATAGAGAAGGACCTTCAGTCCGTTGACAAACGGATTGAAGATTTTTTATTATGTTTTTAACAAATAATCCATTTTGGCATCTGGATTTTATTCCTCTCTTTTTTTCTTATGCAGAAATACACTACCATTACAGGTTTCTTTATCCCAGGTATTTCAGGAAAGAACCGGAGACAATTGCCGATATACCTATTCGCTGTATTAGATTAATATCCCAAAAATTGCCGGTTCTGATAATAGTTAAAGACAGCCACCTGTTCCCCATAGAACTCTCATCTGTTTCTGTTGATATCTTTGCTAATGGTACTATTTTTTCTCAGGAATTTGATATTAATGAAAAGCTCTCGCAAAAATATTTTTCCAAAATATTGGAAATGGATATCTCACAGATCAAAGCTGATGAAAAATTGAAGATCAATGTAACAATTCAATACCGAATAAATGGGAATAAGAAAACCGTAGTTAATGACAACTACCCCGGTTTAAAGAAGATCCCTTTCGAGTGTTACCTTACCGAAAGCAAATTGCCATTTCCAGAAGGATGGTATAGCGGAGAGCCGCATTATCACAGCATATATACATCCGACCAGGTGGAATTCGGCGCAGATATCCCCGCCACTGTGAAAATGGCAAAAGCAATTGGACTGTCCTGGCTTTTTATCACCGATCATTCTTATGATCTGGATGATTCCGAAGATTCTTACACGATTAATGATCCAGACATTCCCAAATGGAAAAAAATGCTCGATGATGTGCACCATATAGATGAGAAGGATTTCAGGGTAATTCCCGGTGAAGAAGTATCTATTGGGAATTCCAGAGGCAGGAATGTTCATCTTTTAGCTATTAATCATCCTGAATTCATCGAGGGTTCCGGGGATAGCGCAGAAAAATGGTTTAGAAACAAAACGCAAAGATACCTGAAAGAAATTAAAGAATTAAAAAATGATAGAAATTTGTTTATAGCTGCTCATCCGAATGATGGTATTCCCCTGCTACAAAAACTTACATTACGTCGCGGGAACTGGGCTTCAGATGATTTTCAAAACAGCGGGATCAGGTTCCTGCAATTGATAAACACATCTCATTTTCCAGATGTTTTGAAAGCTATTAACCATTGGAGATCATTGCTTTTGCAGGGTAACCGTTTTTTCATCCTGGCAGGAAACGATGCACATGGAAATTTTAATGTGATGCGTCAGATCAAAAGTCCATTCTGGAAATTATTTACTTCTCGCGATCAGGTTTTCGGTAAGTTTTTCACAGCATTCAAGTACAAAAATAATGAGCCCATACAGGGAATTAAAAACGGAGAATTAATTGTAAGTAATGGTCCGTTTTTAAATTTCCAGTTAAAAGCAAAAAGAAAATATTATCCGATAGGTTCAAATATAAAAGAAAAGAACGCTGTATTAGAATATGAAACATGCACTGCTCACGAATTTGGTGAAATAAAAATGTTGAATCTTTATATTGGAGATATAACTTTAAAGAAAGAAATCAAGGTTTCAAACCCGCAAAACAGTTTGAAAATCGAATTGCCTGCCAGAGGTTATGTACGAATGAGCATGAGCACTTCCAAAGGTGGATTTGTGTTAACAAACCCGGTGTGGGTAGACTATAATTAAAATCTGAACGACCTTTGCAGCATTATCTGGTGTGTGTTTATTTCATCAAATGGTAGAATATTATAACTATACGAAATCTTTAATTTTAACGGCAGATCATAGCGCAAAGTAAAGGCATGATAAATGCCCATATTGACATCGGTGATCGTCTCTTCCGGTTTTTCGAAACGGGTTTCATAATCGATGAATAATTTACGTGTGACATATTTTCCCATACTCACCGAGAGATTATTTAGAAATACTTCCGAAGTTAATCTAATAACATTGCTGCTTTCTTCCGTATAATAATATTCCGACTTATTTTCTGAAGAATAACTGGCAAAAAGATTCTGTATAAGGTCTGTCTGCAAATGAAAATAATCGAGCCGGAATGCCTGCCTTAACCAGTTCTCCACCGGAGATATCAGTGGATCGAGCACAGCACTTTCCAATCCCAGCCCGGCAATTTGAATCACTTCATCCTGCAGCAGCGTTCTTTTCTGGGCAGGAGAAATCTCATCCATCGTTCTATTGTACCGCAGTTTTGCCAGAATGTCGGTGGTTCGATCGTTGGGATTATCGCTTTTCAGATCGAAACGTAAAGTACCCAGCGAACTTATTCCGCTTTTATCATTATATAATTCCAGTGTAATTAAAGTTCCATCGGATGTTTTTTTATAGAACGTACCGGTGATATTTGCTCCTTCACCAAATTGGCTTAAAAGTACCTGCATATAATCCAGAGTAAGGTTCGTTCCGAACATATCCACCGACCCTTCTTCGGCAATGAACAAAGCTTCGGGAAGGATAAATTGTCCGTTCTCATATTTCAGATGTAAATATCCACCGGATTTTAATTTCACGTCTATAGGGTAAGTAACATAGCGAATATTTTCATTAAAATGCAGCATCAGATCTAGTGTGAAAGGCATGGGAACATGTTCGGATTTCATCTTTACTTCTATAACTTTATTGAAAAGCTGCAGAAGATTTTCTGTTCCCGGCGGAAAAATAACCTGTCCGTTGCAAAGATTCAGATCGCCAATTATGTGAATATCATCGAAAGGTCCATTTACAATCAGATTATCGGAGTTTCTTCCTGTGATAATTGTTTTTGTAACCGAATTACCGGGCATGAAACCCGGCATATGAAAAAGAACACCGTTTTCATTGGTTCTAAAAAGAAAATGACCCAGGTTTAAATTTCCCAGTTTAAAATCACTATCATCATTTCCAATTTTATTCGTAACATATAGCCTGCCTTCACCCATTCTGAATTGGAACTTCTTTATTTGAAGAATATCATCTATAATTGAAAATTCAATTTTTATTTTATCGAGTTTTTCCAACTGATTTTTTATAGATAATGACCCTTTAGATATATTGATATTACCCGAAGTTATTGATAGTCCATTCTCCTTCATACCGACCCGAAGATCGAAATTACTTTTCGAGGATCCACTCTCGATAATTTGCGTCTGATGTGAAAGAAGTTTCAAGAAATCTCCATTAAATTGAACCGAAACACAATTCGTATCCGGGAAAGTGTTGCTGCTTAAAATGTTATAACCAATTGCACCTGACCCAGTTAATTCAATTTCTCCAGCTCGTTTGATGAAAAACCTGTTAATGTTAAGAAGAGAATCTTGCTGAATAATGGATACCTGAATAGAATCTGCTTTAAACCTGTTTACTTTTAAATTTTCTGCAGAAAAATCTAAACTCAAACTATTTTTATTTTCGTGTTTTAAAAAATTTATCCCGCAGTTTACTTTTCCTTCAATATTATTATGAGGAAGTATCTGTTTCAAATCCAGCAGATCTGTTTTTCCGGATGCATGGATCACCAATTCTGGTTTCAGAATTATATCACTGGCAAGATCGATGATCTTTAATTCTTCGGAAGTAACTTTGCTATTTTCAACTTTAAGTGCTGAATTATTACCTGTCAAATTCAACTCTGCATCGAATTCCTGCATCTGCCCCATTCTGAATTTATCGATATTAAAATTACCGGAAACATAGCCATCACCACTATTATCGTATTTAACATCAAAACTAGTATAACCGCTGATACTGCTGTATGTTTGGTAATTTGTAAAATATTTAGCAAACTCACGCAGTTTTATTTTATTGCCGGAAATGGTTATTCCATACTTCAGAGAAGGTTTAACTTTTACCCAGGAATCAATATTAATTTTATTATTTATCCTGAACTGTTTTGTTTTAAGGCTGTCTAAAGAACCCTCAGCCAAGAGGTTGATCTCAAATGGTTCATAATTATATTTGGCGTTATGCGTTCTGATGTGCAGGAATGTTTTCTGGTTTGTAAGATCGATAACAATATTAGATTTAAAGCGACCATCCAGTTTGCCAAAATTCTGATCATACGCCCTGATATTCGATGCTAATACGATACTGAATTCATTAGCTTCTAAATCGAGGTTCCCTGAAAGCAGAGGAAGAGAAGTGTTGTTTAATGCCGAGTTCAGATCAAAGCGTTTTAACTTTAACCCAGCTTTCAAATTTTTATTTTTAATATTACCATTGCAGGTTAACGAAATATCTCCATTTCGCTGTAGATGCAGGTTAACATCACTATCTTCCATATTGGCAGTTAAAGAAAGATCGTCCAAAGTGATTTGCGGATTTTGCACTAATATGTTTTTCAGATGTAATGAAGCACTTAGTTTCTGTGTGAAATTGATCTCTGATTCAAGATCTCCGTTTATTTCCAGGTCATTGGATGACCAGTGTAAATTCTTTGAGTGTAAGCCGAAATTCAATCCTTCGTTAAAATCGTAAACACCTGAACCGGTGATCAAGTTATTTTTCCAATAAGCCTGATCGAGCGTGAGTGTTGCAGTTTTTTCTTTAAATTCAGTAGAAAATTGGATATTCTTTATTTCCTGCGAAAAAGCTGCAATTTCGGAAGAAGTAAGCTGTCCATGAATTCGAGGTGAATCAAGTTTTCCATTTATTTTTATCTCGGCAGAAGCATTCCCATCAAGCATACTTAAATATTTTGAAAGCGATACATCATGCAAATTCAGATTAGCCGATAACGAGCGATTTTTATTGGAAATATCAATAATAGCAGCGGAACCGGTCATCTTGTTATCATCAATATTAAATTCCTGCCAGTTGATATTGGCACTTTTATTGTTTCCTGCAAAATTGATTAAATCTGCACGTGCATTTCTTCCAAATGCAGCTACCCGGAATTCTTCCAGTTTGGCAGAGTAATTCAACTGCTCTTCATTTAATTCCGCATTTACATTTAATTTTCCTGAGAGAGATTTGACAAATGGAAGCTGCAGACTATCCGGGAAAAAATCTATTATCTTTAAAGAAGCATTCTCTACATTTCCTTTATGCAAAACTGCATTAGCACTCAGGCTGGAGTTATTACTACCTACAGCAGAAAACTTAATATTAGATTTACGTGGATTATCGATGGAGAGGGAAATATCGCTCAAATTATGTTTGAGCCCGACTGAACCTGAAACATACTCTATTTCAGCTTTACCATTATAAATATCCAGAGCCCGGAAAAATTCTGCGATGTTCGGAATAGTGAACTCTGTATTTTCTTTTTTTTCACCCGAAGGAGTTAATTTAATTTGAAATACAGGTTCATAGATTTTTATGTGCTTAATAGCTCTCAGGTTCTTGAAATTGGAAAATAATAATTTTGGCAGATTATACTCGATATATATCTGATCGATCAGCAAATCAAAATTACCTGGAGAAGATATGGATAATTGCGATACTTTTAGTTGCTTGTCATTAAAGGAAAAATGGCCAATATTTACCTTGGCGTTCATGGTTTGCGAGACGTATTCAGAGAATTTACTTTGTACGATCTCGTCAACTTTTGCCAACCGTACCAAAACAAAAAAAGCAATATTAATGACGAATACTACCGCAACAATTATTAAAAGCCACTTTTTCCTTCTCACAGAAAAACGACCTCGCTATTTTAATTCTCTCAAAACACCATTTTCCAGTACTAATGTTTTGTGCATTTTACGGGCAATTTCCAGATTATGAGTAACAACAACAAATGTATGTTTCTTCTGCTTATTCAGTTCAAGTAAAAGGTCTATCAATTCATCACTATGTTTGGCATCCAGATTTCCTGTAGGTTCATCGGCAAAGATGATCTCGGGCGAGTTTATCAAAGCTCTGGCAACTGCAACCCTTTGCTGTTCCCCACCGCTCAACTGATTTGGATAATGATCTCTACGCTCATAAATATCCAGTGCTTTCAGCAACTTCTGGGCTTCTTGCAGACTTTTTTTGAAATTCCTGGAAGCAAGGAACATGGGCATTGCTACATTCTCTTCAGCAGTGAAATCTTCCAGCAGGTAATGGAACTGAAAAACAAAACCGATTGTTTTATTTCGAAATTCACTAATATTACGATCTTTCATTTCTATCTTTTTATTTGAATAATAAATCGCTCCACTATCCGGTTTATCAAGCATTCCCATAAGATGAAGTAAAGTGCTTTTCCCGCTGCCCGATTCACCCGTAATAGCTATCATGTCTCCAGTTGTCACTTCCAGGTTCACATTTCTTAATACTTCCAATCTGCCTGTTGCTTCCTGATAACTTTTACTTAAATTTTCTATTTTTAATAAACTCACCAAACAACTCCTACTTATGAATTTCTCAATATATCCGTTATCTCTAATTTTGCTATATTTTTCAGCGGGATAACTGAAGCAAAAAATACGATGAACAACGATACAAAGAAGATAATAACCCAACTGATGAGACTGAATTCAACATTAATTTTATCCAGGAAATATACATCACCTTTAAGCATGAAAAAAGTCTGCCAGCTTAAGAACTCGGCAATTAGAACGCCCAGTATCTGCCCCAAACTTACAGCCATCACTGCAATTATCAGTGTTTTCCCAATAAAGATCTTCTGTAATATTTTGTTAGTTGCACCAAAGGCTTTAAGGATACCCAATTCTTTACGCTTTTCTATGATGGAAGTAGAAACAGAAGTTACCACATTGAACGATGCTACCAATATTAAGAAACTGAGAATCAGGAATATTACCCATTTTTCTACTTTGAGCAGTGAAAAAAGATTACCGTTAAAATCTATCCAGGAATTGAACTGGTAACGATGTTCGAATTCCTGTTCCCAGCGATATGCCAGGTAGTCTGCCCGTTCGATCTGTTCTGGATTCAATTTTATCTCCAGCATAGTATATTCATCTTGCAGCGAACAGAATTCCGCCAATGTTTCTATATTCAGGAAAACATACTTACTATCATATTCATACATTCCGGAACGATACAATCCCACCACTTCGAATTCCTGCTGTTTTGGCTTCATGCCCAGGGGAGTTATTTTGGAGTTCATAGAACTCACCAGTTTAAATGAATCCCCGATGTTTAGTCCCAGTTCCTTTGCAATGCGATAACCCAGTACCGCATCATCCGGTTTTTCCATTTTATAGCTGCCCTGAAAAACAAATTTTCTATATGAAGTGGGCTGTTTATCCTGTTCCCAATCTATACCACGAACAATGGCACCTTTTACCTTGCTTTTATTGGAAGCCATGGCTTGTGTTATAATAACAGCAGCAGAATTATCTACTTCGGGACGGGAAGCTAAGAAACCGGATATTTCCGTTACATTTTTTTCCTGCAAGTTTCCATTTGTACTGTTAAAAACATAAATATGCGAATTAACACCAAGAATTGTTTTTTTCAGTACGGTTTCATAACCTTCAAAAATGGAGAGAGCAACAGTGAGCGTGGAAACAGATACAATGATGCCAACCACCATAAAAATGGAATCAAATCTCAGCCATTCCTTTTTTGGCGAAGAAATGTATTTTTTTAAAAAATATAATATAATCTTATTCATTTTGGTTTATGTTTAATTTACAAGAATTTCTGTCAATATTTGTCTCTTTCATATCAAGTTAAAATAATGCTTGCCAATGAGTTGTTGATTTCTGAATCTTGAACTGTATTTCATAGGAGGCGAACTATGAACATTTCATTCAAAGTTTTAATTGTTGTTTTTCTTACTTTCTTTGCCAGTATAATATCAGCTACAATAATCAATGTGCCAGGCGACCAACCAACTATACAGGCAGGAATTAACGTTGCTGTAAATGGTGATACAGTGCTTGTTCAACCTGGAACTTATGTAGAAAATATCAACTATAATGGTAGCAATATTACTGTTGCTTCTTTGTTCTTAACAACGCAAGATACAACTTTTATTTCTCAAACAACAATTGATGGTAATCAGAATGGGAGTGTAGTAACTTTTGAAAGTGGAGAAGATTCAACAGCTCTCCTTTGTGGCTTTAAAATAACTAAAGGTGTAAGCAATTACAGTTTGCACCTAGGTGGTGGAATTACTTGTAAGAATAATTCTAATCCCAGTATTCAAAATTTAATTATTACTGATAATTTTTGTTCACATTATGGAAGAGTAGCAGGTTTGTATTGCTATGGATCTTCACCAAATTTAAAAAATATTTTGATCACTGATAATGAAAGTTGGGGAAATCCTTCAGGAATTTTTTGTGGATGGAATTCCAACCCTAATTTAGAGAACGTAATAATTTCAAATAGTTCTATTATTGCAATGAAACTATATGATTCTTCACCTACTATAAAGAATTCGACCATATCAAATAACTATGGTACAGCAGTATCTTGTACTTATTCAAATCCGATTTTACAAAATGTGATTATTTCGAATAACTATAAAGGAATAAATTGCATTGCTGGTTCATCACCATATTTGGATAATGTTGTAATATCAAATAATTGTACTTCAGCACCTTGGCTATCAAGTGGTGGTGGTATCACCTGTGCTGCTAATTCACATCCGATTCTAAAAAATGTTTCTATTACAAATAATGCAGCTGCTTATCATGGTGGTGGAATTACTTGTTATGATTCTTCAATAAATTTGAAGAATGTGATAATAACAAGTAATAGTACTATCGCTGATACTTGTCTTGGAGGTGGAATTTATAGTGTTAACTCAACATTGAATTTGAAAAATGTTTTATTAAATGGCAATAATGCAAATGGAAGTTTAGCTTATGGTGGTGGAATATATTGTATTCTTTCTTCTCTAAATTTGCAAAATGTTACTTCAACAAATAATTTCGCTTCTACTTATGGTGGAGGTATTTATTGTAGAAGCAATAGCACAACGAGTTTAGTTAATTGTATAATGTGGAACAACTCTTGGCAAGAAATCTATTTTGATCCAATTAGTTCACCAAACATCATCACAATATCTTATTCGGATATCCAAGGTGGAGAAGCTGGAATTGTTACAAACAATAACGGTACAGTTTACTGGCTGGAAGGTAATATAAATGAAGATCCGTTATTTGTCGGATCAGGAGAAGATCCATATTCTTTACTTGAAGATTCTCCATGTATTGATGCCGGTATACCAGATACAACAGGATTGAATTTGCCACCATGGGATATAATCGGAAATCACCGTATCTGGGATGGAGATGGAAATGGAAGTGCAATTATTGATATGGGTGCGTATGAATATGGAGCTCCACCTTATGTTGGTATCACCAATGACTGGTTACCAATGACCAGTTACCAATTATCCAACTACCCAAACCCATTCAACCCGACAACAACTATCCGCTACCAGCTTCCAGAGAACGGTGAAGTAAACCTTTCTGTTTATAACATAAAAGGACAAAAAATTAAAACAATTGTAAATGAAAAAATGGAACAAGGTTTGCAACAAATTATCTGGGATGGTAAAAATGATAACAATCAATATGTTGCTTCAGGAGTTTACTTCTACAAACTGAAAGTGAATGATAAAAATATCGCAATTAAAAAGTGTTTGTTATTGAAATAAACAATATATTTTTTTAAAGGGGGAATCATGAAAAAAATGATAGTTTTATTTTTAATAATTTTTCTTTCATCCCTTTCATTCGCTTACGTCTGGGATAGTATCGGTCCTTCAGATCTACAAGTTAATAATTTCAATACTGTTTTTTATAACATTCTGGTTGAAATCCTCTGCAGTGCTGATGGGATTTTAATTAATGAAGGGGGAAACTGGGTTGAATACCCTTATTCCGGTTTACCAGCCTGGAGCGCTGTTGGTCTCGATCCGAATAATATCTTGGTATTACTTGGAGATGGAAGCTGGTCGGATGGGATTTACAAATTTAATTTGTCCACTCACCAGTTTGATATTGCGGAATGGATTCCTTTTCCAAATTTCCTGCTGTATTGTACAATCAACAACACATATTACGCCGGTGGTCTATATGGCATGTGGGAATCTACCGATGGCTTGGACTGGTCAGAAGTTGGATATTTCAATATGAAAGACTGTGTTGCTATGGCATACTTTGAAAATCATTTTGTTGTTTCTGCAGATAATGAAATATATTATTCACCTGATATAGGAGTAACATGGAATCTTACACAGCCTGGTTCACCACTTATCAGTGATTTAGCATTTCATGCAAATGGAACTCTATATGGGATTTTCCCAGGTCCTTCTAATTCCTCAGGATTATGGAATTCAAATGACTTTGGAGAAAGCTGGAATGTAGAATTCTGGTCATTATTTATGAGTTCTGTAGGATTAGATGTTGAAGATAATATTTTCGTTGGATGGGAAAGTCCCGGAACCGAAGGTTTTGCTCTCTGGAATCCTGTAAACCAAGAATTGGAATTTTTCAATGAGGGGCTGCCAAATCTCAACATCAACAAGATAACATACAATCCATATATTGAGAGTCTCAATGTAATCTCTTGTACAGATAGCGGAGCGTATATACTCACAGATTATGTGGGTGTAGGAATTGAAGAAGATGAGTTAGAAATAACAAATTACAAATTACAAAACTACCCCAACCCTTTTAATCCCACAACTACTATCAGCTTTGAATTGCCTGTATATATCACAAATCCGGTTGTAGAAATCTTTAATGTCAAAGGAGATAAAGTCAAATCGTTCTATGCGTTCCCATCCGGCAGCTGCCGGATAGGAACGAGAAGTGTGGTTTGGGACGGCACTGACCAAAACAATAAACCTGTAAGTTCAGGTGTTTATCTTTATCAATTAAAAATCGATGGGAAGCAGATCGATACAAAAAGGTGTTTATTGTTAAAATAAAAAAACTGGAGGAGTGATGAGAGCTTTTAAAACTTTTATTCTTGTTTTCATTTTTCTAAATTTTTCATATAACCTGTTATCTTCTACCCGCGAAGTAATCATAGAAGATTTCGAAAGTGGTTCAATAACATTATATTCTTATCCGGATGAAGATATGGAGCCTTTTGCCTGGGAATTGGATACTATCAACACAGCTTCACCCGAATCGCAATACTCACTTAAATTGTACGGCAATACCTGGAAGATCGAAGACATTTCTCCGATTGAAATAAATCCCGGTGACATCTGGCAGGTTTCTTCTTATGTAGAAAATATGGGAGAGATCCACAGCTTTGGTGTGATGGATAACGAAAATGTGCTGCGTTATTCTCTGGACGGAACCCAAGAGCTGAACATAGAAGAATGGGTTACAGTCAATCAGGGAGCGTTTCCATTCCAGGAATGGAACATCTTTATGCTTCCTATTGCAGATGACTGGTTTGCCTGGTACGATTATTATCCGGTGATCACCAGTATAGTATTCATAAACGATAATGACGCTGGTTCCGGTGTAGTTTATTTTGATGATGTGATCAATATTACAGAAGATCTGCCGGTTCCTCCAGCAGTAGAGATAAGTTACATTATTGGACAGATTTATCACAGACAGAACGGAGACCGTAGCGTTGATGTTCATTTTTTCAGTGAAGTGACCGACCCCGACAGTGATGAACATCTTTATTTCTGGAACTTTGGCGATGACTCCACCAGTACAGCTCAAGACCCTTTTCATACCTTCCTTGTAGAAGATGATCACGATTATACTGTTCTGCTGCAGGTGGTCGATGATACAGATCTTTGGGGGCAGGATGTATGTCAGATCGAGGTGGATGAAGGAGCTTCTTCCTTTCCGTTGACCATGAATTTCGCTGGTGACATTATGCTGGCACGCGGGTATGAACAAAGTATCATTCCCAATCTGGGTGTGGAAGCTATCTTCGAACCTACACTTCCAATATTAGGTGATGCAGCGGATATCACTGTGGCGAACCTGGAATGCCCTCTAACCACGCATACAACCCATCATCCTACAAAAGCAATTTACTTCAAAGGTAATCCCGAAAATGCTGCCGGACTTGTTTTCGCCGGTATCGACATTGTTACTCTTGCGAATAACCATATTATCGACTATATGCTGGAAGGAATGCAGGAAACACAGGCTGTTCTGGATAGTTTTGGAGTGCTTTATTCAGGTGCGGGTGCAGATTCCTATGAAGCTTATTTACCTCTTTATTATTCTAAGTCCGGCGTGAATATTGCCTTCCTTGCTTCCTGCGATAGAACCGGGCAGTACAACAACTGTCAACCGTATTTGAATGCAGGTTATAATAAACCTGGATTCGCTTATATGACACCCTACTATGTGATGCAGCAGATACAAGCTGTGGAAGATTATGCAGATGTTATTGTAGTAGAAGCTCACTCGGGAAGTGAATATTCCACAGCACCGGGTGCAAACTACGATTTCATTGATGTTTTTGCAGGTTGGGATGAAAAAGATTTTGCCGAAGATGAGGATTACACCCCACGCATCGATATTCCCCACATGTGGGATATCGAGATCAGGCATCATTTTATAGATTCCGGAGCAGACCTGGTGATCTGTCATCACCCGCATGTGATACAGGGACTTGAGATCTATAATGGAAAACTCATTGTCCATTCACTCGGGAATTTTGCTTTTGATCTTAATTATTTTGAAACTTTCCCGTCTATGATCCTGAATACAAAGATAGATCAGGATGGATTTTGTGAATATTCCATTAAGCCGGTATACATCGACGATTATATTCCAAGACCGGCAGAAGGAGAACTTGGTATTCACACACTGGATTACATAGCAATGAAATCAAAAGAACAAAATACATATCTTCATGTAGATCGGGATGAAGTGTCTGCAACAGTAATAATAGATACCCTGACCATGTTAGTGAACAACGAGCAGTATCAGCAGCAATTGGATTTTGAGGAGATAAATGATCATTGGGTCTCAGAGATACTACATCTTCCACGTCTTGGATATATCTCTGAAATCAACGCTATCTTCCCGGGAGAGGGCTTTGAATTCAGAGTGGGAAGAGAAATCGTGTGGTTTGGTAATTTCGAGGATGAAGGCGCATCCACCTGGAACGTGAACAGCGACGATGAATGGTTAGATAACACGGTTTCCTATGAAGGAGAATATTCTCTACGTCATCGAAGATTTCCTGATTCCGGTGATAATATAATCACAAATCTTGAAAACAGGATAAGAAGATATTCCGATGGGAATTATTCTCTTCACGGGTATATTAAAACACAAAATGGAGCAGAAGTTACAATTCAAGCAAGATATTACCAAAATCGAACTGGCGCTACTCTCCTGGATATCGAAGATGTGGGTATACCAGTATCGGGAGATCTGGACTGGACTTATTTTCAAAAGGAATTAACACTTCCCGATAATACAAATTACTTCGATATATGTTCAAATAGCGATTGCCCTGTAATTGGTGAAGCATTTTCCTGGTTCGATAACGTTGGTTTGATAGAATGGACAGAATGGGAAACAATTGATAATTTTCCATTTGCTATTATAAATCCCAATTATTACTATTACCTGCAAGTACGAACAAGCGATCTTCTTGAATCTGGCACCGTTGCTTTTACTGAAACAAACTACGGCAACTATCAGGTCAAATATGATAAGAATACTTCATCAATTCCACCTACAGTCAGTTTGAGGGGTAATTATCCCAACCCCTTCAACCCTACTACAACGATTTTGTTTTCCGTAGCACAAACGTCCTCGTTTGTGACACTTGAAATTTATAATATCAAAGGGCAAAAAGTGAAGACACTTGTTAACGAAGTGCTCCCGGCAGGAGAGCATTCTGTTGTGTGGGACGGAAAAAATACAAATAATAAAGCTGTGGCTTCGGGTATTTATTTTTATAATCTGAAAATTGAAACTAAATCTTTAGCAACTAAAAAGTGCTTGTTATTGAAATAATGTAACTTAAACCTCTTTAGCCCGTGAAACGTGAAGCTGTTTAACTGGGCTGGTTTGAGAAAAATGTAACTCAAACCTCCGGTTTGAGTATAAACGATGATCTTGGTGGAGGTTTTATGAAAAAAACAGCAATTATTTTTAGCTTATCGATTATTTTTGCTTTTTCTTTTGCAGATACACACATTCCGGCTGGGAATGTAAGCGGGGTTTGGACATTCCCAAATAGTCCATACATAATTGATGGTGAAATTTCTATCCAACAAGGAGATGAATTAACCATCGAACCTGGAATTCAAGTAATTTTTTCTGGACATTATAAATTCAATGTTTATGGAAGAATACTAGCGGAAGGGACTGCAACTGATTCAATTTATTTTTCAGCACAAGATGCAGAAATCGGTTGGCATAGTTTAAGATTTTGGAATACAAATTCAAATGGACAGGACAGTTCAAGGGTTGTTTATTGTATATTGAAACTTGGAAAGGCAATGGGAGAAGGAAATGAAAAATATGGTGGGGCAATTTATTGTAATAATTCATCTGATATTTTGATCAGTGATTGCATAATTACAAAAAATTATGCGGAATCTCATGGTGGTGGTATTCACTGCTCTAATTCCAGTCCGAGTCTACTAAATGTTACCATAACAGGAAATAATGTTTATAGTGATTGGCATGCTTATGGTGGTGGTATTTCCTGCTCAAGTTCAAGTCCAATTTTAGAAAATGTAACTATTAGTGGAAATGGTTGTTATAGTAAGCAGTCTTATGGTGGTGGCATTTACTGCTCTGATTCCAGTCCAAATTTAGAAGATGTAACTATCACAGGAAATATTTCTGAGGGTTATGAAGCGTTCGGTGGTGGTATTTACTGCACGGAGTCTAATCCGATTTTACTGAATGTTACTATCACCGGAAATTATTGTGATTCATCTACCGGTTTTGGTGGTGGAATCTTTTGTGATAATAATTCCGACCCAAATTTAGGAAATGTAGTAATTAATGGAAATAGTGCTGCTTATGGTGGTGGTTTTTCCTGTTCTAATTCCAATCCGACTTTAGAAAATGTTACTATCACCGGGAATTATGGATATTATCAAGGCGGCGGGATATACTGCGGAGATTCCAGTCCGAGTTTAGAAAATGTAACTATTAATGAAAATTATGCTTATGCTCAAGGTGGTGGTATTTATCTTATTTCTAATTCCAATCCGATTTTAACAAATGTTACAATAACCGATAATAATGCTCCCGGTACTCTTTCGTCTAATAGTGGCGGCGGGATTTATTGTTCAAATTCTAATCCAACTTTAGTGAATGTAATTATAAGTGGGAATAGCGTTTCCCATTATATTTCAAAAGGTGGTGGAATTTATTGCGTGGATAACTCTAATTTGAATATGGAGAATGTTTCAATAGTGGGAAATTCTGCTGTTGAATATGGTGGTGGGATTTACTGTTCGGAATCCAATCTGAATTTCAATCCGGAAAATAGGTGTAATCTTTATTCTAACATTATCACAAATAGTAGAGGTTATGGTTTGGATATTTTTGCTGATAATTGTGATATGATAGATGTAATTGTAGATACCTTCACTGTATTGACTGCAACCGATTATTACGCATCACCGATCGACAATTTTACTTTTGATATTCAAAATTGTATTTATCAGCAAATAAATTCCGACCTTTATGTGTCTCCGGATGGAAATAATTCAAATAGTGGAACAAGTCCTGATGATCCGTTAAGAACGATAATATATGCATTATCCGTGATATATGCAGACAGTTTAAATCAACATACGGTTTATCTATTGCCAGGAATATATAGTCCATCTACAAATGAAGAACAATTTCCATTACCTATGTTTGATTATGTTTCATTACAAGGTAACAGCCAGGAAGATACATTTTTGGATGCAGAAAATTTATACGATATAATAAGATTTGATTTTGTGATGGAATCAAATATAAGCGATGTTACAATAAGAAATGGTAATTGCGGCATTTATATTTCTAATGCCAATCCGTGCATCGAAAATGTTACAATTACGGGTAATTCTGCTCCTGAAAATGGTGGTGGAATTTGTTGTATCGAAAATTCTCATCCAAGTTTGATGAATGTTATAATAATAAATAATTCTGCTTTCGATAATGGGGGCGGGATTTATTGTTCCAATTCGATTTTAAGTTTGGAAAATATTACTATTACAGGTAATTCTGCTACTAATGGAGGTGGATTTTATTTCTCTAATACGAACATGAGTTTAGAAAATGTAACCATATCAGGTAATTCTGCTTCTGAAACGGGTGGTGGAATTAGCCTTTCTAATTCCAATATGAGTTTGGAGAATCTAACCATTTCAAGTAATTCTGCTGATTATGGCGGAGGTGGAATTAGCCTTTCTGCTTCCGACCCAAGTTTGGAAAATGTTACAATCACATGTAATAGTGCTTACCAAAAAGGAGGTGGAATATTTTGTATTCATCATTCTATTCCCGATCTATCAAATGTTTCTATAATGAATAATACAGCACAAAACGGAGGAGGGGTTTACTGTAGCCGATATTCCGGTCTGAATTTCAATTCAGAAAGCAGAAGTAGCATATATCTGAATAATGTCTTAAATAATAGAGGTTGCGGAGTCGATATTTTCAATAATGATTGTGAAACAATAAATGTTATTGTAGATACTTTTTCTGTATCAACACCAACAGACTATTATGCATCACCGATCGGCAGTTTTACTTTTGATATTTTACATTCAATTCAGGATACTTTGATAAATTCCGACCTTTATGTGTCTCCGGACGGAAATAATTCAAATAGTGGAATAAGTCCTGACGAACCGTTAAGAACGATAATATATGCATTATCCGTGATTTATGCAGACAGTTTAAATCAACATACAATTTTTCTATTGCCCGGAATATACAGCCCCGAAACAAACGGGGAATCATTTCCTGTAGAATGGAACAATTATGTATCTTTAGAGGGAAGTTTAGAAGAACAGACGATATTGGATGCCAATAATGAAACCGGAGTTATGAGATTTAATTATGTAACCGATGCTGAAATAAAGAATATCGTGATAAGAAATGGTTCAACTGATAGAGGTGGTGGTATTTATTGTGCTTATTATTCCAGTCCTGTTTTGGAAAATATAACTATAACTGATAATTCTGCTACTACATATGGAGGAGGTATTTATTGTTATAAATATTCCAATCCAAGTTTGGAGAATGTTATTATTACAGATAATTCAGATTCAGGATATGGAGGTGGAGGTGGGATTTGCTGTTATGATAATTCCAATCCAAGTTTGATTGATGTTACAATAACAAATAATTCTTCTAATGGTGGTGGAGGTGGTATTTATTGTTATCATTCTGATCCGAGTTTGGAGAATGTGACAATAGCAAATAATTCAGCTGCTAGTACCGGCGGTGGAATTTATTGTTTATCTTCCAATCCGAATTTAGAAAATGTTTCAATAACAGATAATTCTGCATCTAAAGGTGGTGGAATTTATTGCTTTCATTATTCTGACCCTATTCTGGAGAATGTGACAATAGCAAATAATTCGGCTGCTAATCACGGTGGCGGAATTTATTGTAATCATCTTTCCGATCCTTATTTAATAAATTGTATCATGTGGGACAATATTCCGGAACAAGTTAATTTTAGTGAATACGGTTATCAAAGCACAATTACAATAACATATTCGGATATTCAAGGTGGAGAAGCGGGAATCCCCACAAGTGGAACTGGCACAGTTTATTGGCTGGAAGGTAATATTGACGCCAACCCGTTATTTATTGGAACAGGAGATCATCCATATTCTTTACTGGAAGATTCTCCCTGTATAGATGCAGGTAATCCCGACCCAATCTATTATGACCCGGAAGATCCGTATAATCCCGGCTATGCTTTGTATCCGGCAATGGGAACAATTATCAATGATATGGGAGCTTATGGTGGTCCTAATGCTATCGGTTGGGTTCCAGTGCCTGTGAATGATGATGTTATAATCCAACCAACATTGAATAAACTTTATCAAAATTACCCCAACCCTTTCAATCCTGAAACTACTATAAAATTCACCGCAGAGGACGCAGAACGTGCAGAGATTGTTATTTATAATATCAAAGGGCAGAAAGTGAAGACACTTGTTAATAAAGTACTCCCGGCAGGAGAGCATTCTGTTGTATGGAACGGGAAAGATGAAAAAGGTAAAAACGTAAGCTCAGGAATCTATTTCTACAAATTAATAGTAGATGATAAAACAATCGAAACAAAGAAGTGTTTGTTGTTGAAATAGTGTAACTCAAACTAGATGATAATGATAAATGAAACATTTAAACCATGTTTTTTAGGAGGTCCCTATGAAAAAAATAATTTTTATTTTTATAATTATCTACATAATTTCCGGAAATCTTAATGCAGCAGAAAGAAGACGCTTTGAAAAATCTTCTTTAGAACGCGATCCAAATGCAGCAACTCATTCTCATCACGGTTCATCTACTGATGAGCTATTTGATCTGCAGTTTTGCTATCCTGTAGGTGTGGGAGATGGAGAAGCAGGCATCGAATGCGACGGCAACTATTTTTACACAGCAAAATGGAATGGAAATGCGTTCTATAAGTATGAACTCGATGGCACATACATAGGAGAATTTACAGTTAACGGATGTCCGGGAAGTATCCGTGACCTTGCGTATGATGGACAGTATTTCTACGGAGCAGCAGCAGACAACACAGTGTATGAAATGGATTTTGAAAATCAGATAGTTATCAGTACGATCACTGCACCCATAACAGTACGAGCTATTGCTTATGATGAATATGCAGATGGTTTCTGGGCTAATAACTGGTCGGATACAATTACCCTTTTTGACCGTAATGGCACAACATTGGATAGTTTCCCCTGCGGAGTATTCCAAAGTTACTATGGTTTAGCTTGGGAAGATGTACTCGATGGTGGTCCTTATCTTTGGGTATATGCTCAGGATGGAGCTTCGCTTAATCAACTGGTTCAGTTTGATATAGCTACAGGACTGGAAACAGGCATTAATTTTGATGTTTCTAATGCCACTCCTTTAACCGGAATAGCTGGTGGTTTGTTTATTGCTAATCAGATCATATTTGGCGAATGGACTATCGTTGGACTATGTCAGAATGATGTGATTTGGGGATTAGAATTAGCCTATGCACCACCGTCACCACTTGTCCCCGGTTCGCCTTCAGACTTTTCAGTAATCCCCGATGCCGGAGGAGCATTGGAAGTTCTTATTAGTTGGACCTGTCCTACCATGACCGTAGGTGGAGAGCCCCTTACCGAGCTCGATGAAATGAGAGTTTACCGTGATAATGAACTGATATACACCGACTTTGAGCCGGTAATTGGTGGACCTGGAAGCTGTACTGATAATACAGTTTCCATATCCGGATTGTATGATTACAAAATTGTTGGATATAATAGTTATGGAGAAGGAGTGCCTGTTAATGAAACAGTCTGGGTTGGTGAAGATGTACCTGCTGCAGTTGATAATTTATTGTTGGAAGACATCAGCATTGGTGACACCCTGATGGCTCAACTTACCTGGGATAATCCAACTACCGGATTACATGGAGGTGCATTTAATGAACCAATTCTTGGTTATCATATTTTCAGACATCCAGACAATATAGCATTTGAACTTACCGGCATTCATACAGAGTGGATAGATGATACAATACCTATACCGGGTTATTATTATTATGATCTTACTCCTTATAATTCTGTGGGTGATGGTGGAACAGCTACTTCAAATGTCTATATTCCTCCAATTACAATTATTAATGAAGATTTCGGTTTTTTCCCACCTGCTGGTTGGGAAATATTAAATGGTGGAGAAGAAAACTGGTTGGGTGTAAATTCCAATAACGCTGGAGGAACAGTTCCTGAAGCTGCTTTTCAATATTACCCAGTATTTATTGGAATGTCACGACTTGTAACCTACCCCATCTACATTTATGAAGATTTCGATGGATTATACTGCTCTTTCAAACACTTTGTAGATGATTTTATTGGATCTTATTCATTAAAAGTAGAGATAAGTCCAGATCTAAATATTTGGGAAACTATCTGGGAAATCTCTCCTCAGGGAAATTATGGTCCGATTCAGGAAGCAATGATAGTAGAAAATCCATATATTAACACATCAAATATAATCTATTTTGCTTTTACCTTCTATGGAAATTCATACAATATAACTCGTTGGTATTTAGATGATGTACTCTGTTATGGTCTCGAAATTTATACGGGAATACTGAATGGAAATGTTACTTTGCATGGTGGTAACAGCAATGTGGAAGATGTTGAAATTAACATAACATTGTGTGAAGAAACTATAAATCCGGATAGTACCGGATACTATGAAATTTCACTATATCAAGGTGATTATTCTTTGACAGGAGAATTAGAATATTATTATCCCTTTAATACAATTATTGACCTTGAAGATTCATTACGAGTGGATTTTGACCTTCACTATTTTGAACCTCCATCAAATCTGACATATGCATTAGTTCTTCCGCACGTTGTTCTAAATTGGGATGAACCTCAAACCATGTTGTCAATTGATGAATATAACATTTACAGGGATGGAGAATATTTGAATTCAACCAATGAACTATATTATATGGATGGCAATGTACCACTTGGAACACATGAATATTATGTAACTGCAAAATATGATGAATATGAATCCGGTCCTTCTAATATTATTGTTGTTGAGATGACGGAAACAGATATTTCTCTGGTTCCTTTAGTTACCGAACTTAAAGGAAATTATCCCAACCCGTTCAACCCAACCACAATAATAAGTTATTCTCTTAAGGAGAATGCAAAAGTTTTGCTTAACATCTACAACCTCAAAGGACAGAAAGTGAAAACACTGGTTCATGAAGTTCTTCCGGCAGGAGAGCATTCAGTTGTGTGGGATGGGAAAAATACAAATAATAAAGCTGTGGCTACGGGTATTTATTTTTATGATCTGAAAGTTGGGAATTATGAAAAAGCAAGGAAGATGCTATTAATCAAATAAATCAGGAGATTATTATGAAGTTTATATTTTCTGTATCCTTTTTCATTGTTATTATTTCCTTTCTGTCTGCAACCATTATCAATGTGCCTGGAGACCAGCCGACAATACAGGAAGGTATTAATGTAGCAGTTGATGGTGATACGGTGCTCGTTCATCCAAGTATATATTTCGAAAATATTAATTTCAATGGAAAGAATATTACTGTTGCTTCTTTGTTCTTAACAACGCAAGATACAATTTTTATTTCACAAACTATAATCGATGGAAATCAGAATGAGAATACTGTTACTTTTGAAAATCAAGAAAATCATGATTCGAAACTAATTGGATTATCAATAATAAATGAATTTTCAAATTGTTATGGAATTAAATGCCATAATGCATCTCCAATTATTAATAATAATTACATTATTAGTACTGAATGTTTTGGTATATATATTGGTAATTCTTCTGTCATAATTATGGATAATAAAATTTATTTATCATTAAGAGGTATTTCGATTGGAGAAAATTCCGCACCAAGAATTATTAATAATGAACTATATGAAAACCGAACAGGAATTTCACTTTTTAATGATAATTCCCCGTATTCCTCACCATATATTTATGGTAATGATATTGTATGCGACACTACAACTTATTCCAAAGGGATTTATTTATATGATTATATAGATGCTGATATTATTAATAACAAAATATCTAACGCAAATTGTGGAATTAAAATAACTCATGGTTCTCATCCTGACATAATAGGTAATATTATAACTAATTGTACAAATGGTATATATATTTCTTCTTCTTCAAATGTTGACTTGATTAATAATACTATTACTTATAATAATGGATACGGAATTTATACAAATGGAATAACAAATGATATTACTATTTCTAATTGTATTATTTGGGAAAACAATTATAATTTTCAATGGAATTATCATCCAATCATATCAAATTCCTGTATTAATGAATATCTTCTTTACTATGCAATTGATAATGGAGGTAATATTACTAATGATCCATGTTTTATTGATCCTGAAAATGGTGATTACGGATTACAAGTGATAAGCCCTTGTATCGATGCTGGGACTATTGATACGACAGGATTATTCCTTCCCGAATATGATTTAGCAGGTAATCCAAGAATTACTGATGGAAATGGAGATAATTCTTTAATTATAGATATGGGGTGTTATGAAACAGAAACAGTAACTGATCCTGGTTTTATAAGCGGAACAATCTTTCTAACTGGCGGAACCGGAAATGTGGAAGATGTAAATGTTGGTGTTGGAGCTCCGGTTCACCCGGATGAAAACGGTGATTATTTAATTACAATTGGTACAGGGGCTTCGCAATATGATGTCACTGCGTGGTTAGACTATTATTATCCACAAACTATTTATAATGTTCCAATAGAATCTGGGCAAATTACTGAAAATATTAATTTCGAATTAGAACACTTTGAACCTGATGATATATTGACTATTTCTCCTGATTCATTAACATATTTAACTATAGATGAAGTAATTAATGGACATGAAGTAAAGCTAAAAAACATTTCCTGCTTTGATATTTGGATATTTTATTTGTTTACATATGAATTTCAATTTTATTATTACCCATATGATTTATTTCCGTATGAATTGACTCAAAATGATTCTTTATTATTTACAATTTATATGGACCTTCCGACTGATTTTGGCAGATTTATAGCATATGATACTTTATATATTGAAACAAACCATTATACTTATTCATTACCAGTAATATATGATACAATTTTCCTTGCAGATGTTTCAGATGAAAACATTTCATCAAATTCTTTAGAATTATATCAGAACTTTCCCAATCCCTTCAACCCTACTACAACGATTTCTTTTACCGTAACACAAAACGCTGTGTCCGGCTCAGACGGATCCTCGTTTGTGACACTTGAAATCTACAATATCAAAGGTCAAAAAGTGAAGACACTTGTTAACGAAGCTCTTCCGGCAGGAGAGCATTCTGTTGTGTGGGATGGAAAAAATGCAAATAATAAAACTGTGGCTACTGGTATTTATTTTTATAATTTGAAAATTGGGAATAAATCTTTAGCAACTAGGAAGTGCTTATTATTGAAATGATGTAACTTAAAAGGGAGAAATCATGAAATATTTAATAATTTCATTATTACTTTTTATTTTTAGCCTTTCTTTTGCTCAGGTCCAATGGCAGGAGAATGGAGTTCCTGTACGGCAGGGAGAGAATATTGATTGGAATCAAACTTCTGTAGCTTGTGATGATGAAACTTTTGTCTCGATATGGACTGACACTCGCAATGGAATTCGCGGAGTTTATGCTCAAAAGGTCGATATAAATGGAAATTCACTTTGGGGGGATTATGGTATAGAAATTTACAATCCAGAGAGAATGCAGTCTCGTCCTATGGCAATTGCATCTACTGATAATTCTGTAATTACTTGCTGGCAGGATTATAATGATCCTGAAAATATTTATTCATCCAAGATCCGCATTCAAAAAATTGATGCAAACGGAAATCTTCTTTGGGGTGAAGAAGGGATTTTGCTGGAAAACAGCGGAGTAAATGGTTGCTCACCCCAGATTGTAGGTCATAGCGATGGTGGAGTATATATTTTTTGGAATGAAACACCACAATCTGTTATCAAAGGAATACGGATGTTAGCTGATGGTTCTATTGCTGCCGGCTGGGGAGATGGAATAGAAATTTTACCTGCCCAATATAAATTCAAAGCAGATACTGATCAATAGGATGGAATAGTCTTATCTGCAGCATTAGACGATGATATTTATATCCAGAGAGTTGATGAAAACGGGAATAAACTTTGGGGATATAATGGCACTCTTCTCTATAATGGATATGTAAATATCTACGATTACAAAATCGATATTTGCTCTTCGATTGCTGGTGAGTACTATTTTTCCTGGAAAACCTACTCACAGAATGAACCGCCTAAAATAATGATGCACAAAACAGATAGCGATGGAAATCCCCTTTGGTATTCACCGATCATTATTACCGAAGAATATTTTATATACAAATTTCTTACAATTTGTCCATCGGATTCACAGCCAATAGTAACCTGGGATTGTAATGAAACTTTATTTTCTCAAAAAATCGATTCTGATGGTAACTTGTTATGGGGTGAAGATGGAATTACAGTATATGAATCAAATTATGATTTAAATAGCAACTCTGTTATCTTAAAAGAAGATAGTGCTAATAGCTGCATCCTAAGTTGGTCAGATCATGTTTATAATTTTGAAAATAAAATTTTTGTTCAGCGGATAAATTCAAATGGTGATCTTCTTTTTGAAGATGATGGTTTGATCTTATATGAAACTTCTAATTATGGTGTCTCTGCATCCTTAGCAATAACTGATCAAAAATATTATTTTTGCTGGTTGGATAATTTAAACAATTTCACATCTTTGGCTCATCAAATAGTTGATGAAGAAGGAAATATCTATCTGGAAGAAAACGGCGAGGAAATGTTCGTTGGTCTCTCAAGTCCAATTGGCAATCTGCAAATGCTATCTAATGAAGATAATCCAATAATGTTATGGTTGGATTATCGAAACTTATATGATGGACAAATATATCTTCAAATCCTAAATAGTGATGGTTCTTATGTTTTTGCAGAAGATGGAATTCCGATAACTACATTTTCCCAGGCAGACCAGGAAGATTTGGATGCTGTTTTGGGTAAAAACTCAGGAACAATTGCCGCTGTATGGTCGGAGAACAGAGTAGGGTATGCTCAGATTTTTGCTCAAGGCATCGATACATCAGGTAATTATCTGTGGTCAGACAGTACGGGAATTAAAGTAGGTGAATCATTATATCATCAAGATTCTCCAATAATTTCTGTTATTGATAATTCAGGCATTGATGAGTATTATATTGGATGGATAGATCATACTGATTTTATGAATCCGGCAATATATGGTCAGAAGATAATTAATGGTGAGAAACAATGGAGTGAGAATGGTAAAGTGATAGCTGATAGTGAATATAACGATGAACTAACTGATATTGTAGAAAATTATTATATATGGCAAAGTTCTGCCTGGAACTACGCGAACATCTTTTGTCTATTAGTAGATGAAAATGGTGATCCTGCTCCGGGATGGCCTGAAGATGGATTGGAAATTTGCGTTGCTGAAGGAATACAACGAAAGTCTCGTGGAATAATTATCCCACAGGGACTATTAATACTTTGGGAAGATCTTCGCGAAGGTTCACCAAGCTGGTTGGATATTTACGGTCAGATAGTAACTCCTGATGGAAATATTCTCTGGCAGGAAAACGGTTTACCTCTAATTGCTCAGGAAAATGATCAGGATAATTTTAAATTTATCTATGATGATGAATTATGCGTTGTTTGGCAGGATTTCCGTTCAGGTACTAATTACGAAATTTATGCTCAAAAATTTGATGAGAATGGAAACGAACTCTGGCAGGCGGGAGGTGTTCCAGTAGCAGAAGTTGATGAAATAGATTATGAAAATCCTGATTTAGTAAAAGTTGGTAATAAAATTTTTGTTGTTTGGAACGAAAGAATTAATTACTATGATAAAAATATTAAAGTACAACTTTTAGGTGAGGATGGAGAACTGCTCTGGCAGCCACAAGGTATAATAATTTGCGATGAGATCATGGATCAAAAAAAACCAAGAGTTGTATCAAATGGAGAGGATGATGTTTACATAGCCTGGCAAGACGGCAGATCAACAATAATGGGATATGAGGGGTTAATGTCAATCCCCGGAGTTTATGCTCAAAAAGTAAATCTGGGACCATCTTTTGTGATTGATGAAATTCTAAAGCCGACTGATGCTCTTTGTAATTACCCTAACCCCTTCAACCCTGAAACTACAATACGGTTTACCACCCAGAATACCAAGAAAAACACCGAGTTGATAATTTACAATTTGAAAGGGCAGAAAGTGAAAACACTTGTTAATGAGGTTCTTCCAGCAGGAGAGCATTCAGTTGTGTGGAATGGAAAAGATGAAAATAATAGAAGTGTTGCTTCAGGAGTTTATTTCTATAAAATGAAAGTGGATGATAAAACCATCGCCACAAAGAAGTGTTTGCTGTTGAAATGATGTAACTCAAACATCTTGTTTGAGAAAGCAAAGCAATAATGGTATTTTTAGGAGGGCTTTATGAAAACTTTATTTTTTGTTTTTGTCTTTTTTATTTTATCAACCTTTCTGTCTGCAACCATCATCAATATCCCGGCAGACCAACCAACAATCCAGGCAGGGATAAATGTCGCTGTTGATGGAGATACAGTTCTCGTGCAACAGGGAACTTATGTAGAAAACATTAACTACAGCGGCAAGAATATTGCAATAGGAAGTCTATTCCTTACAACGCAGGATACAACCTACATTTCGCAAACGATTATTGACGGTAACCAGAATGGATGTGTTGTAACTTTTGAGAGTGGAGAAGATTCAACTGCTGTTTTATCGGGATTTACAATTTTAAATGGTGATGGTGTTCCGTATGGCGGGGGTATTAACTGTGTTGATTCCAGCCCAAGTTTAGAATATCTGACATTAACAGATAATTCCGGTGGCATGGGTGGTGGAATTTTCTGTTGGTATTCCAGTCCGAGTTTGAAAAATGTTACAATAACAGATAATTCTGCTATTGGTCCTAGTGGTAACTATGGTGGTGGTATTTGCTGTTGGTATAATCA
>JAUXIJ010000180.1 GCA_030621085.1 Candidatus Cloacimonadota bacterium
CATCGCAAGAACTTTTTTCTTATCTGCTTCTTGATATGTCATAACTTTTGGAATTAGTACAACGCCCACAGGAAGTTCAATTTCTCCTTTCTGAACTTTCTTTCTATTCTCTTGAAGCTGCCCTACTATAAACTCATACTGTGCTTTTTGCTTTAACAAGTTTGAATACTGATTACTTGATTCAACTAGCTCATTAAAGTATTGTGCTTCATTCTGCATCAAAGGTGCTAACTTTTGTGGCACTTCTGTTTTTACTTTTCCATTTGCTCGTTTTCTACCCATTTTATCTACCTCTAATTATATATTACATTTATTACAGTGTCTATCATATTTGGAAACTCTCTGGACACATCCCATATTGCACTTCGCAAAAATGGAACAGATGCCATTTTCCCACTTGTACTTCTATAACCTCTTGGAGAATCTACACTTCCAATAGGATAATATCTTGTACCATACTCAATATACTTTGCATAAGGAACATCACATATAAGAACGTATTGTCCAGTACCTCTTTTTTCCCAACGAATTGAGTCTCTTAATCTCCCAGTATCAACAGGAGCATTGTGCTTTGCTTTTATAACTATCAGGTCAAGCATTTTTTCGAAATCTTCGCCTTGCTTTAACCTTTTTATCATTTTATTATTAGCAACAATAAGTTCTCTAATACCTGTTGCTCGCAATTTAAACATCTTGTTCTTTAAGAACTTCCTCACCAAGTTTCTTTTCCCTTTTAATATTCTCTTTACGTTTTTTAATCATAGCTTTTTCAACAGTATCTAATTGATGCTGATATAAGTCTTGCTCAGCAACAGAAGGTTTCTGTGGAGGTTGTGGTGCAGGTAATGGTCGCTTGTCTTTAATCTTCTTATTTATATCTAATTTTATTTGCCCCTTGTTGAACATATCTCTAGCCTCTGCTTTATCTACAAAGCTACTGTTCAAAGCTTTTTCAGCAGCGTTAACTCTCTTCTCCATAATCTCAGCTTCTGCTAATTCATCAACGTATATCTGATTCCACTTAATCTCGTATTTCCAAGTTCTGCCTCTACTCTCAAGAATATTTTTATATAATTTTTCTATTAAAGGAGTATCCTCTAACTCCTGAATATCTTTAACGTCACGGTAATAATCAGCAAACCCAATTTCCGCCCCCGTAACCTTTCCTACTTGAACACCTGTCAATAAATGAGTAGGCATTATAATAGCAGCAGCAATATTAATAACCACATATTCATAAAACGATTGTGGGTCTATTGCAGTAGGATTAATAGGTTTTATCTCTATATCTTCTCTATGAATCCATGCTCCAGGATGTTGTGCAGCTATCCTCTCCCATTCCTTTTTTTCTTCCTCTTCTAAACCAGGAATAGTTATATCAAAAACACCATGACTAAACCACGACAGTATTTCGCCACATGCTACATCTATATTTACTTTTGATTTAATAATATTTCTTAATAAATTTACAACAGAGTTCCCAAATATCTTATGTGGTAAAGGGTCTCGTGCTATATGAATAACTCTATCAGGGTGAATCCAAAAATCTTTCTCTTGGTTTACATCTT
>JAUXIJ010000134.1 GCA_030621085.1 Candidatus Cloacimonadota bacterium
AGACCAGAAAGAATTATGTAAGGCATTATACCAATTCGCTCAATCTTTAGGCACAGCGGAACGAAAGCAAGCTGAACAAATTGCCTCCAAGTTCCTTGAAGAGAAAGATAGTTTTATTAAGTTAATCAAAGCAGATAGACTTCTTCGGGAAGGAGATACTGAAAGAGCTATTTCGATTCTCGAAAATATTGCTAACGAAAGAGACCCTAATTGGCTTCAAATATATGCAAGCAGTCTCCTTCAAAAAGGTGAAAACGAATTAGCTTTAAAATACCTATTGAAAGCGATTGAAATATTACCTCATCCCGACATATTAAAAAAGGCCGCGGCAGTTGCGTATGACAATAAAAAGTTAGATATTTCGTTAAAGATACTGAAAAAAGCAATAAAGTCAGAACCAGAAAATATTTCTACATATTTAAATATAGCAAATATATATATTCTTCGTGAAGATTATACAAATGCTGGAAAGCAATTCAGAATTCTGAAAAAATTCGACCCTGAAGAGCAATCCCATAGATTTAATTTAGCTAACTGTCTTGCTCATTCCGGTAAAATTGATGAGAGCATTAAAATATATGATGAAATATGCAATCAAAAAAATCCACCCCTTCAAGCAATACTATCCCGTTCTCAATTATTAATGACAGCTAACAGGGTTAAAGATGCCTTTGAATCTTTAATTAAATTTCGCAATAAATTCTGGGATAAGCCTGAGTTTGTTAGTTCATTTATGAGCCTTTCATATGCTGCAGGTCAAGAGCGTCACGCTCATGAGGCTTTTCTGCAAATTCAAAAGCTTCAAGAAGAGGGAAAGACTAAAGATATATTACAAGCTGTTTCAATTGATGAATTAAAAGAACACGTCCAACATTGGCGGAAGCAAAACGAACTTGCAAATAATAATATAATTAAAGGAATCCTCCCATGGCTAATGGTAGACGAGCTGATTAGACGAGTATCATATATTGGTTGGATAGTGCGCACTCAACCACTTGCATGGTTTAACGACGATCCGGTTATTCGTGCTACTTATTCAATCTATTCAACGAATGGTTTCCATGTTAGGAAAAACGATGAGGACAAACCTATTCTCAAAAGGCTCTCTTGCTCCCCTATCCGGTCAGATGTTGTAATTGACCTCTCTGCTTTAATAACGCTTCATCGCTTGGACTTATTAGAAGAAAGCACTCAATATTTTAACAAGATTTTTGTGCCATCCATATATTTGACACATATGATTGAAGAAAAGAGCAAGCTTGTTCCACATCAATTATCTCTTAAAACTGCAACTGAAGAAATAAAAGCAGCGATAGACTCTGGAAAAATCAAACTTTTAAAAGACATTGGATCTCCTAACAAAAGACCAATGCCATACATAAATGAGCACACCATAACCAAGGATGAAGAAGAACACTATTATAGAATTAAAGATCTTTTATCGGTTCTTCATGATTTTGGAGAAATAAGTGATATTAAAAGCCAGGAAATAGCATCTATCGCTCATAAGCCTAAAGGGGCTGATGGGGAAAAATATCCACATCTGAATATTGGGCAATCCATACTTATTGATGTTCTAACATTAAGGACTTTAAGTAATGTAGATGCATTAGATTCTGTTCTAGATAATTTTAGCGTTTACATATCATCAAAAGATAAAGATATCGTAACTGCAGACATAGCCACAATAATAAATCAGGATTTAGTGCAAAAATGGCATTCTGATCTTTGGGAAAAAATAAGAGATGCTAAACAATTTGTTCATACAGCCATTCCATTAGAACAAATTTCTGATGATGAAAAGCAAAATATAAGCTCAGATGTTTCGATTTCCGCCCCAATTCTAGCGCAACAACTTAAAATGCCTCTATTAGCCGATGATCGAGTTTGCCAAGTTATTGTTTTAAATGATCGACTGAGTGATAGATATGCAGCATTTAGTACTGATCATTTATTAATTGCTCTTGAGGAAGCCGGCATTATTAGTACAGACAGACTTTCAGAGACTATCCTACAGTTAATGAGATGGAGATACCGTTTCATTATTCCAAATTCTAAAATCATAAAAACGATAGCAGACAAATTTAAAGAACATCCGCCAGGAAAAGAATTAAGGGAGGTAGCTCTTTATTTACATGACTGTATGCGAGACCCTGGCCTTTTTTCAGGTCCTGAGAAAAGTGACCCTCCCCAGGCAATGGCAAGTAAGCTCTTTATAGATTGGACTTCGGTTGTTGCAAATTTTGTCATGGATATTTGGAGTGATGAATCTTATCCAAATGAAAAAGCAGAATTATTAACAGAGTGGTCATTAAACGAACTTCTGCCTTCGCCTCCTAAAACTTTAGGTTTGATCGGTCTTAATATTGCCAAGTTATGCCCAAAAGCTATTATCACTACGGCAATGTTAAGAGCAGGACAAATGCAGAACAGTTCGCGAGCTAACCAAAGCTTATTATCGATCGCAAAAGGATTAGGTTTGGATGAAAAAGGCTACTTAAAAGTTATAACGGAGAACATAAATGATTTCCGAGTATGATAATAATGAAGTACAAGAAGCAATTACAGATTTAATAAAACACATGGCTT
>JAUXIJ010000025.1 GCA_030621085.1 Candidatus Cloacimonadota bacterium
CCTTTTCAATGAAAAAATGGAAAGAATAAGTTCTTACAAAAAGATACCGAATACAAGCATCCAGAAAAATCGTAAATTCAAACTTCACTTTGAGAATTTCGTGGAAGCTTTTAGTAAAGTACCTTTTGGAAGATATTTCTTAAATACGCTGTTTGTGTCGCTTTCGGTGGTTCTGGGAGTAATTATTACAGGTTCATTAGCAGCTTATGCTTTTGCTACTATGAGATTTAAAGGCAGAGATTTTATTTTCTATCTTTTTATCAGTATGATGATGGTACCGCAGCCTGTTTATCTTATTCCCTCTTATATTGTTTTGAATCATCTGGGTTGGCTGAATACTTACCAGGCGCTCATTGTTCCCTGGATAGCGAGTATATTTACAATTTTCCTGTTGCGTCAGCAGTTTAAAACCATTCCACGTGACCTTTTCGATGCAGCTTCAATCGATGGTTGCAGCAGATTCAAAATCCTGTGGACTATTGTTCTACCACTGTCAAAATCGGTAATAGTAACAGCAGCTATTTTCGGGTTCATTGGCAGTTGGAACAGTTTTATGTGGCCGCTTATCATGATAGACGATCCTGAACTTCGTGTGTTGCAGGTTGGCTTGAGCTATTTTTCGCAGGAAGCTTCCACCCAGACTGCGCTCCTAATGGCAGCTTCAACGTTCAGTATTTTACCGTTGGTAGTTCTCTTTCTTGTTGCACAAAAACAAATCATTGCCAGCTTTGCTTCCAGTGGATTGAAAGGTTAATGAGTTAAATTTAAAAAAGATGCTCTGCATCTAAAATAAAGGGAGGTAAAAATGAAAATTATTAGTAGTATTTTGGTGGTTATAGGTGCTGTTTTAATGCTGTTCGGTTTTATTACTTTTCTGAAAGGAAGCGCCTTTTTGGGAGTAGGTTATCCGGTTAATTATTTCCATGCGGCAACCAGCTTTCTGGTTCTGGCTTTGTGTTTAAAACTTGTCTGCAAATTTGAGAAAAAGGAATAATCGTTCTGTAATTGAAATTGTTATTGCAAGCCTTCCCCGAAAATGGGGAAGGCTTTTTTATGTAACTCGTTCACTCAGCCTAAAGGATTGGCTGATAAATCTTGAACGAAATTATATCCTATTTAGAATTTATATCCAACTAATAATTGAATTAAATTATTTTTCACAATTAGACCGCTATCTTCAACCAACTCACCATCAACCCAAAATTCATAACCAGTTACAACTGAACTCAAACTAAACGCATATCTTGCATCAAAGATTATTTTTCCCGATGAATACGAACCACCTAGAACGAGACCAAAGTCAATACTGGACATTGTAAACCATTCTGTCATAGCTCCACTTTCGTTATAGCTATAGCCCTCATCATCAACACTAAGATCGTAAGTACCCCCCATATATATTCCTAAAGAAGGTCCTGCAAAAGCCCTGATATTTTCAGCAAGTTTATAAGTACCCAACACAGGAATTTCTAAATAATCCATTTTACAGGTTAGTGTACCATCATTTTCATCATATTTGACGCCCTTTCTACAGTAATACACTTCCGGTTGAATATTTATTTTATCATCTTTTGTAAAAATCATAAAACCACCGATAGAAAAGGTCGTGAGCTTTAGGGGTACCGAATCAAAAAACTCTCTGTCAGGTCCAGTTAAAGTTGCAAAGTTAACACCACCTTTAATGCCTTTTGCTGTCATTTCCCAAGCCAGAACATTAGACGTGGTGACTATAAATAACAGTAACATAAAAAATAAAATCTTGTTTCTTTTCATAATAATTTCCTCCTGAATAAATAAAAACATAAGTCTATTGAATTTTGTTAAATATCATTCACATTTAGTAAATAGAAAATGGAAAGTTTCTTGTTTTATATTATACAATCATAAAACATCACCTCCTTGTCGAGTTTTTTACGATTTCAACTTAATTAGGATAAAAGCTTATTGTCAAATAATTTTTAACTAATTGAAAGTTATTATAAATTATTTATGTTAATCGTAACGATCAATTTGGAGAATTAATCCTATACAAAAAATAAGATAATAATAATATAGCCTACTATCCGCAGTGAATATACGATCATTGAAAACTTGAGAAAAGATATACGGAAAATACCAGCAGCGATAGTAAGTGGGTCTCCCAGGAATGGCGTCCAGGAAACCAGTAGACTCCAGGTGCCGTATTTTTGCGTATATTCAATAGCTTTCCTGCCGCTTTTCGATCTTTCCAATTTGGGAATGAGCGGTTTACCGATAAGATATCCCAGCCAGTAATTGGCAGCACAACCCAGGCTGTTACCAATGGAACAGGCGATCAAAGCAGGAACAGGAGGTGCACCCACAGCCAGAGCAGCCAGTAAAATAGCAGCCGAGCTTGCCGGTACGATGGTAGCAGCGATGAACGAAGTAACAAATAGAGCAGCTACGCTGTAACTATTTATAAATTCCAAAAGCCAGGGTGAGAGATCCATAGTTATTATTTTTCTTCTCTAAATCAATTATTTATCATCTTCAAACAAGGTTAGTTGTTTTTTTTCTTTAATTTTCTTACTCTTTCTTAAAGTTGTCGGTTTGTTAAATAATTCTTCAATATCAGTTTTTTTACCATTTTTAGACCAAGTTTGATACAAAACATCAAACAATATTATATTCCAATTATCATTATCAAATCTTTCAAAAAACATTGGCGATTTCATTTTCTTCTGAAATTGATTATATCTATCAACTGGAATTAACATTATTTTTGAAATGGATTGAAGAACATTTGACCCTCTTTGTAATGCACTTATCATAGAAGTAGTACATTCAACTTCAAAAATATATTTTATACTATCATCTTTAATCCAAATCAAATCAATATTACCTACTGTCTCAAAGTTAGAAATATCATTTAAAGTAAAAACATTTTTATAATTCATATAATTTTTTAGCGTCCCTGATTTTTTTAGTAAATCTGTATTTAATTTATGACTTTGTTCGTTTTTTCCAATATGAATTTTGTAACCATTATTTAAACCAATTTCGGATAACAATGCAATAATTGTAGTATGCTCTTTTTCAACTGCTTTCCCCATAAAGTTTTCTTTAAGTAACCAGAACCCTTTTTGTATTTTATTCGCATAGACCTCTAAAGACTCTTTTATGCTTGTTTGATCTGAAGTTAATGAATTGGGAAATGCAATATTTACAGCTTCCCAGATGTCAGTAAAAGTAACCTTACCCCTCTTTTGTAATTGCCTTAAAACAGTTTGTTCTACTCGGTCAGACAAAGGAATTTTTTCTAAATGGGGAATTGAATTTGGATTTGTAAACCACCAGAGTTTTCCTGATGATGAACCTACTTTTGCATCTACTAAATTAAACTCATTTCCTAAATGTTTATTTAAAACTGTTTTAATATCTAATCCACTATTTAACTCTGCAAAAAAACCACTTTTAGCTAACGCAGGATCAATTGCATTTATTATCAATGAATACGGCGTTGGTTCTCCTCTTTCCGCAATTATTTTGGTCGATGTATCAATTACAATTTTCTCAAATCTAATTTCATCTATGATTTCAGGTTCTAAACATTTTTCTCCAAAATCCGGTTTATAAAATCTTAAATACAAATCCCCCTGAGCAGAACCAAAAGGTTGTAAAAGAGATTTCGCAGAAGGTCTGGCTAATTCTTGATGGTGAATTTTCTGAAGTTCAAAACCTGTTAAGATTCCCGCTCTTATTGTAGCATTTCTTACTTTAAAAGACGGATTATGAAAAGTTACAGTTAAAAATTTGTTTGGTTTAAGAACATTAAACATTTTTTCAAAACTGTTCTTTAAAAGAGAATGATATACATCAAAATCTTTGTCCTGCCGTTTATTATGAATTATTTCATCCGAAGCAATTCTTTCTAAATAGCCCTCATCCATTTTCAGCCAGGCAACCCATAAATATGTTAATTCACCATATTGAATTGAAGAATCGTAAGGTGGATCAGTAAAGATATAATCAATACAACCCTTTGCTCCACCTTCATCTTCCAATTTTTTCATTAAATCTAAACATGAACCTGTATAAATATAAATATCTGCTTTATCTTCAAAGATTTGTTTTAGATTTTTTGCAAATCTAACTTTTTTGAAATGTTGATTTGAATCCTGTTTTGCTTTTAATAATCCTTGATGTCCAAAAACTGAACTATTAAATTTTTCCCACACATTTTGTTCCATATAAAAACCAGAAGGATACCAATAACTATGTTGAGTCCATGCTGAACTAAATGGTGTAAAATGTCCACCTTCAGAAATCGGATTCATCTTTGTACATAAATGAACAATTGAAGTAAAACCGATTTTTAAGAAAGCTTTAATCTCTTTATTTTGCTCTTCTTCTATTGCTTCCATAATAATTGCCAAAGCATACAAATTTCTTTTTGTAAATAATTCATCTAAAGATTCAAATTGCTGTTTTTCTTTAAATGGTTTTCCATTTATGTGATATAATTCATTTTTAGGATACCATTCTGTAATATTATGATTCTTAATATTTTTTAGAAGTTTGCTATCGAAATCTAAAAGCTTAGTATTTTTTCTTCTTTCATCTCCGCAATACTGGCATTTTTTATATCTTATCTCAACGCAATTATTTCCTTTCCATATTGCACAATTAAAGATGATTTCCTTATTGCATTTTCTACATTTTGTTTTATATAAATCTAATATTTTGTTTTTAACTTTTTTTTCAATATTCTTGAAAGCTTTTACAAGTTTAATTTCTTCAACCGGTAAAATAGTTAATCTGGTTAATTCTGTAGCTAAAGGAGAAATATCGGAGATAATAACTTTTCTACCAATTTTTAAAGCCTCTATTGCTGTAACACCGCTTCCACCGAAAGGATCAAAAACAATGCTATTTTTGGGGCAATATGTTTCAATAAATTTTCCAATAACATTCCAGGTTTTACGAGACCAGTATTTATGAAAATTATACATTGGGGTATGTGCTTCAGGAGCAATTTGACGGTTGAGATGATTAATATTTATTTTTTTAACTGTTGGAATTTTTTGTTCAAATTCATTTTTCATAAATCACTCCGACTCAATATGTCTTACTATTCTTTTTGTTAATTCAAACATTGCTGCTAATTGAGTAGCTTTTACTTCACCAATACCTTCTACTTCCATTAATTCTTTTAAAGTTTTACCAGCCAAATTGTAGATCGTTCCAAATTTGTCTAATAGTTTTTGGGCAATCTGTTCAGCATCAAGTTTCTTTGTACCTGTATTTATTATTATTGCTAAAAGCTCTTTTTCAGAACAATGAGAAGGTCCTGATCTTCTTAATTTTCCGCCTGGATGTTTCCAATTTAATTTATTGTCCATAATGTTTCCCAATCCTTTCTCTATCCTCACTCTCTTTATCGCCTTTAAAGTAAATCTCAATGAATTCGATTTTGTCAAGGTCGGGATAATAAGCATAAATAATCCTGATACCGCTATTTGAACCAGTTCCTTTCAGGGCTTTACAGGCAAATTTCCGGGCTTTGCAAATTTTGGGATAATCTATTCCCAAACCGGCAATCTCGACGATTCCCTGGTTATCAAGTTTAAGTTTATGAAAAATTTGTAATTGTACCTTAATAAAATTTTCCAAGTCAGAATCCAGAGTCCGGAATCTTTTCTTCAGCTTTTTAAAGTCTTTTTCGAATTCACTTAGTTGTGTGATCTTGCTGAAGATCTTCATTCATTAATCTCGAACAGAATAAGGAGTAGTACGATAGAATACGCTTTCATACTCAATTATTTTGTCATCTTCTGTCGTGAGCCAGGGTACATCATTATGTGAATGCTCGCTTATTTGAGAAGCATTCATATCCGACAGTTTATTCAAAACATTATCTATAAGCTGAATTTCATTTGCCTTGAGTATCGATAAATCCGGTTGCCGTAAGGGCAGATATTTTGTTTGAGGATGTTTGAAATATTTTCCCTGAACTTTTGTCAGGTCTTTACCTTCCATCATCTTTACAATCTTGATGAATTCTTTAGGAGTAGGTCCGTAATGATTCTTTTGATAAGTTGCTCCGATCAACTGTTCTTCGTATTTTTCATAATAATCAAAATCGATGAAATAAAGCAATTTGTAAATAACTGTTTCACCAATATTTGGTCTGGAACCGATCTTGTTTAAAATATAAAGCAGAACTTCTTTGAATTTTTTCAGATTTTTTTGCGGAACATTTATCCTGATCTCTTCTTTCTTGGGAGTTTTTTCTTTTGTTTCTTCGAGAACAATTTCCATATCTTTTTTCGCATTAAGAAGTATGTCGGTGGAAATATTAAAAACTTCTGCAATTTTTGTTATTTCTTCGGCAGTAATTTTCCTAGCTCCGCTTTCTATCTGAGAAATCGCAACTCTGCTAATTTTTAAAAGATCAGAAAATTGTTCTTGAGACAATCCGACATTTTGTCTTAATTGTTTTATCTTATTGCCTAAAGACTTATAAAAAGTATCCATATCACCCTCCGTTTGCAATCTCTCATTGTTAGATTATCTGTCAAGAGAATGTTTGATATTATTACAGTGTTCCATCAGTCCTCTGATGGTTTTTAATTATTCTCCCCACGAGAGGACTCGTGGGTTACTGTAAATCTTCATTAATATACGTAAATTCCCATTCTTCAGGGTCTCCAACTAAATTTGCTTTTACCGGATTCATATAAATATAGTTTAAAATATTATAAAATTCTTTTTCATTTCTTATATAATGATCGTAATGTTCATCAAGCCAGAAATTACCTTTTCGTTTTAGTATTTTGTTTGATTCTATAGCTGTGAAATGTTTATGATCATACATAATCTGTTGCAGTGGAAACGGTTTTTTACCTTTTAGCAAAGGCTTGATAATTATATGAACGTGATTAGGCATAATGCAGAAAGCGAATAGATCATAATAATGTTGAGCACCCCAGAATAAACTGTCTTTAACAATATTTGCAATGCATATATTCTTCAACCAAAATGGTGAATTTCTGAATTTCCCAATAAAATTATCATTGAAATCAAAAAGTTCTTGCTCAAATTTATATTCTTCTATTTCTTTTTTTCTTTTGTCTAACGATTTTATTCTTTTATTAAATTCTGATTTCATTGTTCGGATTTGATTGTGATATTCCACAGGTAGTTTGAAAAATAACCTATATGTGACAAATAGAACCGAATCTTCCGGTTGTATATGTGGAAGATTTCGGCGATAATATTCTTTGTATTTCATAATTCTTCTACTTCCCACGAGGGACTCGTGGGCTACTGTAACCTGTCCTCTGATAAGTCATATTATCATCTCTTTCTTTATCTCATGTTCATCCGCTTTCAAATGTATTATTTCTACATTAAAATCAGTTAACATCTTTTCTAAATTTTCCAAAACTGGATTTTCCGTATAAAAATGCCCTGCATCTATAAGAGGAATTTTGCTGTCCAACATAGTATGGTAATCAAAACCAGAAGAGACAAAAACATCAGCACGACCATAAACCTGTTGAAGTAAAGAGCTGCCGCTTCCACCACAAATTGCTACTTTACTTATAATTGTATCCTGCTTTTTATCTGCTAACCAAAGCTTAACGAAGGGAGCATTTAAATTCTTTTTTACTATTTCAGCAAAATTTCTGAGAGTTAACTTGCTTTTTAGATTTCCGATCAAACCCAATCCGTAATTTTCGCTTTGTCTTTCCTGGGGATAAACAGCGTAGGCAGGAGTTTCGTAGGGATGAGTTTTTTTTATGGCAGAGATCACTTTCTGCAGATTAAATGAATCCACGAAGAATTCCAGTTTTCGTTCTACCACTTTTTCCAGTTTATCCTGCTTGCCAAGAATAGGATCACTGCCTTCCATTGGTTTAAATTGACCACTCACTTCATAATCATTCAGGCAATTTTTGTAATTACCTATAGTTCCGGCTCCTGCTTTAAATATTGCTTTTGCAACCTCGATCATGGAATCTTGCGGTACATAAACAGCCACATGATACAGTTTTGCTCCTGTTTCGGTGGAAAGGAATTCCAGATTATTCAAACCCAGTTTTTCTGCCAGGGTAAAGTTCACACCTTTTTTAACTACATCCAGGTTCGTGTGAGTACAATACACTGAAATATTATTTTTGATTAATTTCAGGTAGAGCGGATTTGTGATTTCTTTTATTGGTTTATAAATAATTGGATGATGAGAGATGATCAGATCGGCTTTTTCATTAATAGCTTTTTCTACAGCATTATTTGTGACATCCAATGTAAGCAGTATTTTTTTTACTTTCTGTTCAGAATTTCCAATCTGCAAACCCACGTTATCCCAATCGTAAGCCAGACCGGGATTTGCAATTTTATGCAGATGTGAAACGATATCTGAAACTGTGACTATTTTTTCTTTTTTCATAATAATTTCCTTCTTATTTATTTCCAAGCTGGGGCTTGGAAACGAGTGATTTTAAGTTTGCTGCAAAATAGGGTTTGCAGTTCCGTTCCCAAAGAGGGCTTTGGGAACGAGAAATGGTTGGAATGGCTTTGGAAATGAGAATTGGCGGAAAAAATTTGGGAACGAAGATTGGCGAAGAGGCGGGAACGCGATGCTGTATGGCTTTCGTAGAAATAAGGATTTTATTTTTTTTATATTTTTCATTTTAATTTCAAATTTCAAATTTCAAATTTCAAATTTTATTTAACGTCCCAGGGATAAACGATCCAGTTATTTCCAGCAAATTCTCCCACGAAATCAGGTTTAAATTTACTTTTATCTTTAAGATGAATAACAGATGTATATAGCTTCTTTGGATGGAGTAATTCCACATACTCTTTAGCTTTCACAAAGGTACCTCCCGAATCTGCAACCTCATCCACCAGCAGGATAGATTTATCTTTCAAATCCAGGTTAATAGGTAAATTCTGCACGATAGCAGGATCATCCAGCAGGTTATCGTTGCTATCGTAATTTATAATGCCAACCGAGTAGAGCGGTTTGGGAAATTTTCCATTGTGTGAAAGAAAAGTTCGCAGTATTCGAGCCGGGATCCAACCACCAGTGGCAATGCTTATCACAATATCGATGTGAATACCACTTTCGGCAATATCCTGAGACATTTTTTTTACAATTCTGTGAATGTCGTCATATGAATACTTGATTTTCTCAATAGTCTCAACCATATAATTCCTTTATTTATATTCTTCCAGTTTTTCTTTCACTTCCCCATATGAAAACCCTTTTCGTGATAGATAATTCAATATCTTTTCCCTTCTTTCTCTTCCATTATATTGAACAAATCTGGCAAGTGCTTTTTCGATATTTTTGATAAGAACTTCCTCCTTTTTTTGTGGTGTAAACAACTCCAAAAGCATAGAGTTAATCATAACTTCAGGAATATGCTTTCCAAAAAGTTTCTGCTTTATATCTTTTTCATTTTTATCTTTTTCGATAAGGGCTTCTATATAAAGTTCGGTGAAGCGATGGTCGTTAATAAAATCCTTTGTAACAGCTTTTGTTACCAGTTTTTCACAAATGCTATTTTTTAAAGGAAGCTGCTTCAAGTAGTTTTTGGCTTCCCAGCGGGAGCGTTCGCGGTAGGTAAGAAAATTAAGCAGCTTATCCCAGGCAAATTTCTCGATTTCCAAAAGCAGTTCTTTTGACTGTTCATTAGTTATTGTGGTTTCTTTTCCCAGATAGATAGAAAAAATTTGGAGGATTTTATGCGGCAAAATCCCCCAAATCTCATTATCGGCATAAACGATAAATATCGTTTTAGTTTTACTCTTTATCCTTATCTTCATTTTCAGAAGACTTTTTCAATCCTAATTCAGTCTTAACTTTTGTTTCGATCTCTTCCAATATTTCCGGGTTTTCTGCCAGGAATTCTTTAACCTTGTCGGAACCCTGCCCTATTCTTGTTTCATTGTAAGAGAACCAGGAACCGCTTTTATTTACAATATCCTTTTCCACCGCAATATTTATGAGGATATCAATGTTAGAGATTCCTTTACCAAATATTATAGGAAATTCTACTTTTTTAAATGGTGGCGCAAATTTATTTTTTACAATTTTTACGCGAGTGTTGTTACCAACTATTTCGGCATCTGATCCCACTTTTTTGATGGAACCAATTCTCCGAACTTCCATACGTACGGAAGCATAGAACTTCAGTGCTACACCACCGGTGGTCGTCTCGGGATTTACATAAGCAGGAACACCTATTTTCATGCGGGTTTGGTTTATAAAAATAACAGATGTGTTCGATTTGCTTATGATCCCGGTAAGCTTTCTTAAAGCCTGCGACATCAGCCTGGCTTGCAATCCAACATGAGAATCCCCCATGCTTCCTTCGATCTCGGCTCGCGGAACCAGTGCTGCTACCGAATCAATTACGATAAGATCGATAGCGTTGCTGCGTACCAATGTTTCCACGATCTCCAGTGCTTGCTCTCCACCATCCGGTTGAGACAATAAAAGGTTTTCTGTATCCACCCCAATATTGCCGGCATAGACAGGATCCAGCGCATGTTCCACGTCGATAAAGGCTACAATGCCTTCTTTCTTTTGAGCTTCTGCCACGCAATGTAATGCCAGGGTGGTTTTACCGGAAGCTTCCGGACCGTAAATTTCTGTTACTCTGCCCTGAGGAATTCCACCGATCCCTAATGCTGCATCCAAATTTATAGCTCCGGTGGAAATAGCCTTTACTTCGGTTTTGGGTTTATCTCCCATTCTCATGATTGTGCCAATACCATATTGTTTATCAAGCTGGTTGAGGGCACTTTTTAATGCAGATTCCTTATCTTTAGTTGTCATAAATCACTCCTTTGAAAATTTATAATTAATAATATCTTCATAAATTGGACCTTGCGGTCGCAAAAAACTCTGATACAAAGTAGCTTCATCGACTATGAAGCTTTCAAATTTTAACTCTGTAGTTAATATTTGTTTTATCAATATTTCTGGCAATCTTTTTTTTATTCTTCCCAGAGTAGCGTGGAAGCGAAGAGATTTAGAATCAAGCTGGTAGCCCATTTCCACGAGTTTCTTTTTGAAATTTTTAGAAAATCCAAAGATCTGTTTGCATTCTGTAGAAAAGCTGATCCAGATAACTCTGGGATTTTTACCGGGAATAATTTCCAGTTCAGGTTGTATGAATTTCATTTTGGGAATTTTGCTGAAACTGCAACCGAGAAACTCTGTAATTTCGGGCAGATCTTCTTTCTTTGTATCACCAATAAACTGCAACGTAATATGAAGATTCTCTTTGGGAACCCATTTTATTCCGGTCGGTGCAATTTCACGATATTGCTCGATCTTCCTGAAAACCTCGGCTTTGATCTCTTCCGGTAATTCTAGCGCTAAAAATGTTCTCATCAGCGTTTGTAACCGATATCCCGCAGGAATTTTTTACGATGAGTAATATCCGTATCCAGTTCGATCCCTTTAGGTGAATTACCATCGATAACGCCCAATACACCTCTTCCCTGTTCGGTTTCCGCCAAAATCACTTCTACCGGATTCGCAGTAGCACAGAATACATTTACTACTTCTCTACAACTTTTTACAGAAGGCAAAACATTAACAGGGAATGAATCTTTTAGGATTATCAGGAAGGTATGACCGGCTCCCAGCCGGCGTTGATTCTCCACAGCAATTTCCATCAATTCATTATCGGTTCCTTCTTTTCGCACCAGGCAGGGACCGGATGCCTCATTAAAGGCAAGACCAAACTTAATGCCTGGAATGCTGTTTACCATAGCTTCATAGAGGTCTTCTACTGTTTTTATGAAATGAGACATGCCAAAAATAATATTGCAGCCATCCGGGAATTCGATCTTCTCAACTAATAATTCCATCTTATTCTCCATAGATTTGAACTGAGTTCAATGTGTGAATTTAATGATAGAAAGTAAAGATATTTATTAATTTTGGGCAAAAAAAAAGACCGCCGAGCGGTCTTTTCCTTTATAAGGTTACACTACTTTTTTTACTTTATTTCCTTTTAAGCAGGAAGAGCATACCTTAACGGCTTTCACTTTACCATCGATTTCAGCTCTGATCTTATGCAAATTCGGATAAAACTTTCTTTTCGTTGCATTCATAGCATGACTTCTATGGTTGCCGACTTGTGCTCTTTTTCCACAGATATCGCAAACCCTCGACATAATTCACCTTCCTAATCCTTTAATTTTCATCAGGTTTGACAAAAAGAAATCTATCCATTTATCTGGCAAGAAATTTATTTGAAGAAATATGTTTCCAAAAAAACGCAGATATTTTTATTTTTACTGTCTGGAAATATGAAATAGTTCCGGGAGGAAATGAGATTTTTAAATCTTGTTGAGAAGCAATGGATAGAAACAGGTTTGAAGTTATCTTAAGAGCAGAAAATAAGAAAATATTCAACTACCTCCTCAAAATTCTGAGACACCGAGAAGATGCAGAAGATATCCTGCAGGAAACTTTTGTGGCTTTCTACAAAAAGATGGCTGTGGTAAGCGACGAATATTATATTTCATATCTCTTCAGAACAGCTCACAATAAAGCTTTGAATCTTATAAAAGTAAGACAGAAAAAAGATAATTTCATTAATTATTCCAACATGGAACATCTCCCCGACTCTGCGAATTCCCAACCAACAGAAGAAGATAATTCTAAAAACGAGATCATAAAAAGAGCGATCTCAAGGCTTCAGCCCAAATATGCACTACTTTTGGAAATGCAATTTTATAGAAAAATGAGCTACAAAGAAATTGCACTTGCCCTGGATACAACAGCAAGTGCAGTTGATTCCAGATTGGTACGAGCAAAGAAGAAATTGAAAAAAATTATTTCGCAGGATATGAACGATCCTGCTGTCTTGGAAAATAGAGGTGAGAAAAATGAAAGAGAAAGAATGCAGATTTTCGAAAAGGCTTAACGCTTATATTGATGGCGAACTGAAAATGGATGAATTCCAGAAAGTTCGTGAACACCTGAAAAGCTGCCACCTCTGCCAAATCGAACTGCGAGAGTTAACCACTCTTAATGGATTCCTTTCTTCTTATGAAGAGGAAGAAGTACCGGAATATATTAATCAGCGAATTCTAACTACTATTGAAAGCACCGCTATTCATCCGCAAAGAGTATGGTTTACCCGCAGAGTTGTGAATTTTTCGATTGCTGCGTCTGTGCTCATTTCTTTTGCTGCCGGTGTTTTTATGAGTAACCAGGCTTTTGCCCAGAACAATGATTCCGACCTGGAATTCGGGCAGGAAACACTTTTCAGTATGTATTACGAAGGAGAATAGTATGTCAAAAAAAATATTATTTGTTGTATTAATAATTTCTCTGGCTTTTAATATAGCTTTTTTGGGAGTCTTTATTTACCGTCGTGTATTGCTTCCAGATAGACACCTTCCACCTCCAAGATTTAAAAATATCCCTCCTCATTGCAGGGAAGAATTCATTGATGAAAGGGAAAGAATGCTTCCATTAAAGATGGAGTTTGAATTATCAAAAAAAAGATTTATGCGTAGCCTTACGAATGAAGAATTCGACAGGGAACTCCTGGAAAAGAAACTTCAAGAGACAATAGATCGACAAATTAGAATGGAACACGAAATGGGGCAATTGCTTATTAGATTGCGAAGTGAGATGTCTCCGGAGGAAGTTCAAAATTTCTTTAAACCGGAAATCCCCAGGTTTAAAAGACCTTTTATAAAAAAAGATAACAGGAGGATAGAAAAATGAAAAGTATTGCTAAATTACTTTTGGTAGTGATGTTATCATTAACAACTTTCAGTGCTTGCGCAACTAAGACAATTTACATCTCCAAGCAGCCGCCGACAAAAATTGTGCAAGTTAAGCCAGCAAAACCACATCCCAATATGGTTTGGATCGAAGGGCATTGGAAATGGCACAGAAGAGCCCACAAATATGTTTGGGTTGCCGGTAAATGGCAGAAAGTAAAGAAAAACCGTATCTGGATTTCCGGAGGTTGGGAAAATACCCGCCGCGGCTGGATATGGGTTCAAGGATATTGGAAATAAATACAAAGGAGGAAAAGATGAAAAAGATCACAATAACGATCGTAATGGTATTTACCCTGATGGCAGTATTGACAGCATTTGAAGAACCTTGTGAAGAAATGGGGAGATTCGAAGGCAAAATGCACCCGGGTGAAGAACACATGATGAGAGAAGGTTTTGGTGGATTCGACAGAATCCATGAAGAACTTGAATTAACAGAAAAACAGGTCGAGACGATGGAAGAAATGCGATTGGATTATCAGAAAGAAATGATCGGAATGCATGCAGAGATCGATATTCTAATGGTCGATAAACACTTTGCCATGAAGAACCATGATTTCGACAAAACCAAAAAGATCACAGCTAAGATGTTCGATCTTAAAAAATCACAGACTATCAAAAAAATCGAACATCACGAAACAATGTGGAACCTGCTTACACCGGAACAACAGGAAAAAGCAGAAGAACTGATGAAAGACAGAACCAGGCACAAAAAGATACTACAAAAAAAGATGATGCAGAAAAAGATGATCCATCAATAGGCTGAAACCCGATACGGGTATTAATTGAAAAAGCCGCAATCAATGTTGCGGCTTTTTTGATTTAACGTAGAGTAGCTACTACTTGAGCTGTGTGTTATGCCTATTCTTTCGAGGACAAATAATCATTTCAAAATTACATTTAAGATTAAGTAAATCAATTTTTAACGGTGGCAATATGAAAAGTTGGGCATTTAAACTCCAAACTTTCAATTTACTACTTCGTTTATTTATTTCTAATTCGTTCATATTTACCACTTTCTGCCCATTTTTTTATATTGCGTGTTATACAATGTAATTTTTCATAAGAATATCAACTAAAGCAATTTATATGGATATTTTTTTTCGCGTTTTTGGAATGAAATGATTTTCTGATTTTGAATTATTCCGTTATTTATTTCTATTGCTTTTGAGATGGTTTTGTCCTTCTCCCAAACTTTCTCTCCTTTCATTACAATGGGTAAAAAAGGTAATAATGCTTCAGAAATCTCCCACGAAGCAGCATTCCAATAATAACTTGGACTGTGGTCAACAGCATAATAAAATTTGCCATCAACATTAATTAACGGATGTTCAAATGTTGTGGGTTTTGAACACCAAAAGCCCATTCCTTCATCACAGCTTATATCAATAATAAGAGTTCCATCCTTCAAATTTTTAGACTTTTCTTTTGGAATAAACATTAAAGGATGTTCAATATCTTGTAATGTACCATTAACAATAATTTGCACATCGGATAACGCTTCTGAAAATGGATGAGTACTTCCATCAGATTCTACCGAAAGTAAATTCCCTAAATCGTCATTTTTCATTTGTTTAAATAACACACCCGGCAATTGTTCAGCCACATCTGTTGGCAATCGACGAGTATATACGGTAATGTTTGTGGCACCCTGACCTTGCAACGCATATACTGCTCCCCGACTCACAGAACCAAAGCTAAGGATTACAGCTTTTCGTGGTTTTCCATAATTCCCAATAACACCTATAAGACTTAATGCATGATTTACACCTGCATAACCTGCAATTTCATTGTTTTTATAAAATATATGCATGTTTTTATCACCTGTTTTACTCCATTTAAACATTTCTTCCCATGCAATAAGCGTTAATTTTCTATCAATGGATATTTGAGTAATCTCTTTTTGCTGTATGCAATGCGGCCATCCCCAGACAATTGCACCTTCGTGTATTCGAGTCAAATCCTCTGCAAGAGGCTTAGGCATAATCACACAATCAAAATTGTTTAGTATTTCTTTCCGGGAAGCAACTCGTCCTGATGTCAATTTAGCTATTGTGTTATCATTCGTTCCAAATCTTAATCCATATCCTACTTCAAAGGTTATTTGTTTTCTAAATCTTATGGGAATGTATTTTATATGCTCTGGATGAATAGCTACTCGTTTTTCATTTTCTTTTAGTGATTTTCCAATCACGCCGACTGTTAATAATTGTTGTGTCATATTATCATTTTATATTGTATAACTTGTGTGTATCACCTATTGTTGTTATCCCTCTTATTTGGTGGGCTAACAACAATTGCGTATATTTTTTATTTATCATTTTCTTTTTCCTCCAATCATACAACTCAAAAATATTTATAACTTTTGGGTCAAGAACTTAAAACTCTATTGCTACAAATAGGCATAACATCTACATGCCACGCTCAATAATCTGTTGTACATAACTAACCTATAGTTACCATGATTTATTGCGTCATAACTTTCTCCTGGTAGTTATCACGAAACTCAGCTTTCACACAAAAATCAATCATTTCTTCAATAGTTTCTTAACTTCGTTCAATTCGTTTATAATATTTTCTTTAGCTTCTTTTTTATCGACAGTAAAGTCCATTTCGATCTGGTTCTTTTCTTTATCGATGATCTTCAGTTTCTTTTTCACGCCTTTGATGGTGTATCTCTGATTATAGAGCATGTGTTTTATCTTTTTCAGAAGTTCGATATCATCGGGATTATAACGCCGGTTGCGTCCGAATTTCTTCTTGGGATGAACCTGCGGGAATTCTTTTTCCCAGTAACGCAAAACGTGCGCTTTCAGGTCTAATAAGTTACAAACTTCCCCGATCGTATAATAATATTTTTTCATCTTTTTGACGCTGAGCTACTATGAGTATTATGATTTAATATGATGGAGTTCATGGTTTTACATCTCTTAACTTCAAAATACTTTATCATATTTTTTCATACCTTTCTGCGTTATTCTGTGTCTATATCTTTTTTTGACGCTGATCCGTTATGAACATTATGATTTAATATGACTGAAGGATTTGAGTTAACCTTTCGTTTTATTTCCAACTTTTCTCCAAAATTGAGTAACAATCCAACTTCCATATTAGTAGCTTTTAAATAATTCACTAGTTGAACTTCATGTATAGAGTTTAATTTTTTCACTGCTTTTAACTCAACAATTATTTTATTTTCAACAACAATATCTGCTATATATTCTCCGATTAATTCATTTTCAAAATAAACATTTATTGGAAATTGAGTTTCAATATTAAGACCAGCTTTTTTTAATCTAATTGTTAAAGCATTCTCATAGACCTTTTCCATAAAACCAGAACCGAGGTAATTAAAAACATGATAGGCTTCTTTTATAATTTTCTCTGTTAAATCTGAATACTTATAATTATTTTTGATTTTCATAAAATTCATACTTTTTCTGCGTTATTCTGCGTCTGTGTCTTTTTTTGACGCTGATCTTTTATGAATACTATGATTTAATATGAAAGAATTTATAGTTTCACTTCTTTCCATTACAAAGTTTTTCATCATACTTTTTCATACCTTTTCTGCGTTAATCTGCGTCTGAATAATAAACATACAATCAAAATCAATCCTGCCCCCACAACAAAGACAACAGGAAACCAGAAAAGATATTTTGTAAAGAAAGAATTAGAATTACATTTAATAATCTCTGCTGTTAGAATGGTTTTTTCAAAAAGTTTAGATTTTTTCAGGAATTCCCCGGTAGGTGAAACTATAAGAGAATAGCCTGTATTGGCAGCACGGTAGATCATCTTTCGTGTTTCCACAGCCCTGAATTTTGTCATAATAGCATGCTGGTATGTTCCGGCAGAACGTTTGAACCAGGCATCGTTAGTTATGTTCACGATAAAGTCCACACCTTCCCTGGCCATTCTGGTAGTAAGAAATTCAAATGCTATTTCAAAACAGATCAAAGGTGAATATGTGTTTCCTTCGATATCATAAAATTCCTGTTTTTCGCCGTATTCCCAGTTGGCTTGTCCCAGATGGATATTCCATAAAAACGGAAAGACATTCAACAGTGGAATTCGCTCTCCAAACGGAACAAGCACGTTTTTATAATAGGGAGGATATATCTTTCCGTTCCTGTCAAAACGCGTGGCAGCATTGTAAAATTCATACTTACGTGAATTACCCGGTCCCAAATATTTATAATGAGGAAAGCCGGTGAAGATATCCTTTTCCAGAGTTTTAGTCTGATCCAGTATCCATCTTTTATTTTTTGGCTGCCGTAATAAATACATCGGAGTTGCCGATTCCGGCCAGATTATCAAAGCTGAGCCCTGTTCTGCTGCAAGAGCTGTGTAATCTTCATAATATTTCAAAGTTGTATCAAGATAGGCCTGTTCCCATTTTTTATCTTGTGGAATACTTACCTGAACTATGGAAACTTTCGTATTTGTTTTAACCAATTTTATTGTGTGGAATCGAATAAATCCGTAACCAGCCCAGATGATAATGACCGTTATCAAAGCAATTAAATTTCTTTTGTAATTATTTCTTAATTCATAAATAAAAATATTAACGAGAATAATGAGAGCAGAAAGAAGATAAATTCCACCAATATCCGCCGGTTGTATAAAGGGAAGATAATCTCCCAGAGAATACCCGACATTAAACCATGGGAAGCTGAACTCACCAAAATTCTGCAAGTATTCGAAAGAGAGCCAGAAACAGATAAAAGCGGGATATTTTAGTTTTGGGTTTAACTTCCAGATAGTTCCAATTAAATTGAACAGGATGGAAAAATAGAGTCCGAAGAGAATCAAAGTACCAAAAAAACCGGGCCAGGTAACCAATGATATCCAGTGCAAACAGACCAGACCGTAAACAACTCCGAAGACAATGGCAGCTCGTACAATTTGTTTTATACTCGGTTTTTCATCAAAGAAAGAAAACAGGGGTATCATTCCAAAGAAAACCAGGAATCCCAGATGAATCGGAAGCCTGCTTAAAGCCAAGAGTAATGCTGCTAAAGCCGATTTATAAAAAACGGAAGATCTCATAAAATCATTTAATTTCATAATCTATTGTACAGATCCAGATCTCATGGTTCGAAAGCAATATCAAAAAACCATTATCTATAAGAAAATCCAGCCACTGGAAAGGAGAGACAGCAAATTTTTTACCGGAAGCAAGATGCTGAAAATAGAATTTCTCTAATCTATATTTCTGCTGCCTGTCAAATTGAATTTTTCCCTCTAATTCTTCTTGAAATTGTCCTAATCTGTCAAACACGATCGTTTTAGCTTCTGCCAAATCGTAAACAACTACATTATTTTTTTCCAGATTCAGAGATCGGGGTTTTGTAAGCTGGAATTTACCGAAAGAATAGAAATCATTTTCTTCAAATGTACGGGTCGTTACAATTTCTTTGCGGTTATCATCGTAAATATAAAATGTTTCGTCACTTGTAATCTCAAAAAGAGTGGGTCCAACAAAATCTACCAGTTTAAATTCGGTGATCCATTTACCGTCTTTATCGAATTTCTTTATCTTTTTCTGGAAGCTGTCCAACGCCAACAAGTTGCCATCCGGGGCAATGGTAATATCTGCGAGTTTGTTAAAATTTGAATGATCGAATCCCAAACCACCTATCGTGTTTATCTGCCTTCCTTTTTTAAAAATATGAATGTAGTTGCCTTCCATAATGAAAGCGGTTCTTTCCGGGTAGGAAAAAACACATTTTTGGGGAACGAAATTGATGTTGAATTTCTGAATAATATTTAATTTGGTAGGAATATAATCATTCCGCTGTTCTATGGATGAACACCCTCCCAATATATAAAGTGCAATTACCAAAGCCAATAAAGTTCGTTCTGTTTTTAGCATAAGTACCTATTTTTTTTCTGTGAAGCGGATGTCTTTCAATTTTCCCTGAATGGTAGTTCTTCCCTGCCATGTATTGAATTCTAATGAATAAGCAATATCGATGAATAATCCTTTTTTCAGGAAGGGCAGAAAGTCACCCAGATTAAAACCGATAAGATCGAGCGTACAACCGTCTTTTACTACTTTCATTTTTAAGTGATTCTTGCCGACGTTATAAGGAAAGCCAACCACCATCACACCTTCTGTATAAAAAGTTGGTCGCATGTTTCCCGGTCCGAAGGGAGCAAATTTATTCAACCATTCAAGCAGGTTTTCGTTGATCTCATAGAGTTCCAGTTTTGTATCTATCCTTAATGGTGGTATAAACTGTTCCGGTGTAGTATGTTCTTTAACATAACTACATAAACGGTTTTCCAGTACATCCACATACTCTGTTAATATGGAAAGACCGGCAGCATATTTGTGTCCGCCAAAAGTCTCGAGATAATTTTCCACCGAAGATAGTGCTTCGAACAGATCGAACCCGGAAATACTTCTCCCGGAACCGCTGCCAATTCCATCTTTGAAAGTGATCATTATTGTTGGCCTGTAATATTTTTCTACTAGCTTGGAAGCAACTATTCCGATAACTCCGGGGTGCCAATCATCAGAAGATATCACAATTATTGGAGTTTCATCCAGATTTTTATATTTCTTCTCGATGATATCACAGGCTTCTATAAAAGTTTTCTGATCTATCTGCTGTCTCAGGGAATTTTCTCTTTCAATTATTTGAGCTAATTCTATGCTACTTTCTTCATCCGTAGCAACCAGAAGCTCTACGGCACGCATGGCGCTGCCCATTCTGCCAGCAGCATTAATGCGCGGAGCCAGTCCAAAAACAATATCGCTGGAGTTAAGTTCTTTCTCGGAAAGACCTGCAATATTTATCAAAGCTGTTATTCCAATATTTTGCTTTTTTACTAATCTTTCCAAACCGATACTGGCAAATATCCTGTTTTCCCCCGTTAAAGGTACAATGTCGGCTATTGTACCCAAAGCAACCAGGTCTATGTACTTATCAACAAATTCCTTGGAATCGATTTCCATTTTACTGTAAACTGCCATCAACAGTTTATAAGCAACTCCAACTCCAGCCAGTGCAACAAAGGGATATTTACAGTCTTCTAGCTTAGGATTAATAATAGCGTAAGCTGCTGGTAATTTCTCTTTTGGATTATGATGATCTGTAATTATAATATCCATACCCAGGCTATTGATCTGTTCAACTTCTTCAATAGCATTAATACCGCAATCGACACTGATAATTACCTGAGCGCCTTTTTCTTTGATTTGATCCACTCCGCAAAGAGAAAGTCCATATCCGTCTATCATGCGATGTGGAATATAATAGTTCACGATTGCACCCACTTTTTTTAACCCAAGATACAAAAGGGCTGTCGAGGTTGTTCCATCCACATCGTAATCTCCGTAGATCATGATCATCTCTTTTTTATTAATGGCACGAATGATCCTTTCTACTGCTTTTTCCATATCTTTAAAAACAAATGGATCAAAAACGTCATCTAAGCTGGGATTAAAGAAATTATTGATTTCAACGGGATCGGTGATACCTTTATAAGCAAGCATTTCCGCGATCATTTCCGGGCATTTTATCAGATTAGAGATCTGTTTTACTTGTTGCTTTTGTTCATCAGTTAAAGCTTCAGAGGTTGTCCACCTTTTCTGCATAAATTTATCCTTATTTTTTATTTAATTTAAATATAAATGATTTGTCAAAGAAGATAATAAGCCGAATTCTGTAAATTGCCTAATAAGCAATTCAATGTCTATTTGTCTAAACCGGATATTGCTATACTCATCCGAGTTCAAAAAATGACCGGTTCAAGCTGCCTACCCGAGAGCCAATTGAACCGGGCCGATTCTAGCTCTCCTACTTGGCATTGCACCGGATAAGGCATTCCAAGCACCCCGATTCACACCGGAATCTGGTGGTCTCTTACACCACCTTTTCACCTTTACCTGACCACTAAATCGAAATTCACAGATTTTAATTTAGTGGTCAGGAAGTCTGTTTCTGTGGAGCTTGCTCCCCGTTGCCGGGACTTCCCGTTAGGAAGTATCCTGCCCTCTGGTGTTCGGACTTTCCTCCTGACCACAAAATTTTGTGGTCAGGCAGACATTCTATCTTCTTTGACAACACTTATCAAGCGGGTTTTGAAACCAGTATTCTCCCGCAATTCTCACAATTAATGATCTTTTGCCCTTCGTTAATTTCAATTATCAGTTGAGGCCTGATGTTATATCCGCAACCACCGCAAGCATTATTATCGCTAAAGACAACAGCTTTTCTACCTTTGTTTTTTATCAATAATGCATATCTGCGAACAAGTTGAGAATTCAAATCTTTTGCTAATATATTACGTTTATTTCTATATTCGGCAATATCTTTTTCAACATTTTCAATCTTTTTTCTAAGCTTTTCTTCATTAGCTTTCAGTTCGTCATCTGCTTTCTTTTGATCTTTTTTATCTACTTCCAATTGAACCTGGATGTTGACTTCTTCTTCCATTAACATAATAAGGTGGTCATCAATTTCAGAATTTTTATTTTCTAGGTGGCTTACTTCACTGTTCAGGGCTTTGTATTCTTTGTTCGTTTTAATCGTAAGAAGCTGATTTTTGTATTTATCGATCTTCTCATTATTAGATTTAATTTCCAATTCTTTTAGCTTTTGTGTTTTCAGATTTTCATCCAGGGCATTCTCTGTTTCTATAAGTTTATTGTTTGCTGTTTCCAGATTTTGCTTCAGGTTGCTAAGCTCTTCCGGAAGCTGCTTTGTGAGAATGTCTTTCTCCCCGATTATATCATCGCATTCTTGCATTTTGATCAGTACTTCTATTTCCTTGATCATCTCTTTCTCCAAATTTATAAAGGTCTATATACTAAAAGAAGCATTTACCAATTTGGCAAATGCTTCCTGTTATTTAAATCTATTAACAGATGATTCTACAATTTTACTTTTTAACAGCCTCACTATATAAATACCTTTCAATATTATTCATTATCAAAAGATTTTTCTTCCTCATTTCTGTCAACTTCATTTATCATCAATTGATTATCTTTTATAGAAAACACTACGTTATTTAATTCCTCATTGATTAACTTCGAATGCTTAAAAATTCTCACACGTGTTTCGGGATAAACTTTTTCTAAAACTGTTATTTGGAAATCAATTAATTCATCCTGTAAAAGCTCGTCTATTCTTTTTTCATATTCTTCTTCCATTTCTCTTAGTTCAGAAGAAAGAAGAGGAATGATTTCTTCTTTTTCATCCGGATTATTTCTTGCATTTTCCAGTTTATCTTGTGTTCCTCGAATCATTTCTTTCAAATAAGGTGAAGCAGTGATCTCAATTTCGGTTAACACCGAGAACGGACTTCCAACATTGGCTAATGTAATGTTGTATCCACATTGCAACAAGCAACTAGCAATGGAACTGTCTTTTTCACCTATGATCTTCTTTTCGGAGTGAAGATTGCTAAATCTTACGTTTTTGTTAATAGTTAAAATTCCGTTACAAACTATCCTGGCATTTTCTGCATATTCAATATTCGCATCGCCGTCTACAAATACACCCTTATTCTTACAATCACTAATATTGCCTTTTACTCTTAAATTCCCAATAACCTCAACACGTGAATTTGTAATTACTCCATCAATTGTAATGTCACCGTAAATCTTCAAATCTTTATCAATTATGTTTTCGTTAATAAAAAAATCAGATTTTACATGAAATTTATTCTGGTTATCGATAAAGGGATAACCGGGTTTCAAAGACAATATTTGGTTCTCCTTTTCTGCATAGTAAACGTTATCTCCCAGTAGATCGTCGGCATTTAAACTGGAAGTAACTCCAGAAGAGACCTGATTCCCAAAAATATCTAAGCCTGGTTCGGAAACATCTGTGATTTTCAACTCGGCAAGAACATGATGTTTATGGACCTTTTCAAAATTGTCCAGGTTATTAATATCATAGGAAACCTCAGGATTGTAGCAGTTTTCTTTATCGAATTGATACGTAATTTCAGAATCTGCCAGCGGATTAGCTCCCTTAGCTATCAGGAACGGAACATTGATCTCCTTCCGAATATTATTCTGCTCATTGAGTTTTTTTGCTTCATCAAATCCATTTGTAATACCGGCAGTACTAATGAGTTTAGTTATTTCCTTTTCATCTATCATGCCGGTATTATCATTAAAACTAAGGTAAGCAGATAGGTTATCTTCAGAGATTCTTAGAGTCAGATTTTTTGCAGAGTTCGTATAAATTTTTTCTTCATTCTTTTCACTCATTTTTCATACTCTCTTTAATATAATTGATCACTTCCTGGGCGGAAGTACCTGATGTGAATATAGCTTTAAATCCTTTTGACTTGAGGAAATCTATATCTTCATCGGGAATAACTCCACCACCAAAAAGTAGAATATCGTCCTTTCCATTTTCTTTAAATAGCTCTGCTACTTTGGGAAAAAGAAAATTATGAGCACCAGAAAGAAGGCTGAGTCCAACAACATCAACATCTTCTTGAATAGCAGCATTTACAATTTGTTCAGGAGTCTGCCGGATACCGGTGTATATTACTTCCATTCCCGCATCCCGCAAAGCACGTGCAATATACTTGGCTCCCCGGTCATGTCCATCAAGTCCTGGTTTTGCAATCATAACCCTGATCTTCATTGTTCTCTCCAAATCAGTATCATTAAAAAGCATATTTTATACCTCTATCTGCGCGTCAATCTTTTTCTACTCAAAAGGAAGGGTTGACAGTTTTCAAATGTAAGATTATTAATGTAACATGAATAATCATAAAGAGGTGTAAAGATGGGTTCTACAGCAGTTTTAGGATGTGCCTGGGGTGATGAAGCAAAAGCTAAGATCGTGGATGTCCTGGCTAAAGATGCAGATTATATAATCAGGTTTCAAGGTGGAAACAATGCCGGACATACAATAAAAATTAATGATGAGAAATATGTTTTTCATCTGGTACCTTCCGGTATTTTATATCCAGAAAAGATCTGTATAATCGGAAGTGGGGTGGTGATCGATCCGTTTCAACTTATTGAGGAAATAAATGATCTTGAATCTAAAGGTATCTCTTTTGAAAATAGATTATTCATCGATCCTCGTACACAGATAGTTCTTCCTCTTCATATAGAATTGGATGGGAAACAGGAAAACGACACCGAACAGGTCAAGATCGGCACAACAAAGAAAGGTATTGGTCCTTGTTACTCGGATGCAGTAAGCAGAATTGGTATAAGATTTGGAAATCTTTTCGAAAGAGAATATCTAAGCCAAAGAGTAAATAACCTTCTTTCATTTCATGGAAGAACATCGCAAAATGCCGAATCTTTAGTAGTAAAATTGATTCAAGCAGGTAAAAAACTTCATCCATACATAAAACAGGTTCCCTATCTTTTAAATAAGTTATCCAATAAAAAGCTGCTTTTTGAAGGTGCTCAAGGTTCACTTCTTGATATTTATTTCGGTACCTATCCCTTTGTAACATCTTCACATACAATTGTTGGCGGAATACCTGTTGGAACTGGTTATTCAAAAAAGATCGACCGTGTTGTAGGTGTTTATAAAAGTTACTATACACGCGTTGGTGAAGGTCCTTTTCCTACTGAGCTTTTAGATGAGATCGGAGAACGGATCCGTGAGCAGGGCAACGAATACGGTTCCACCACCGGACGTCCTCGTCGTTGCGGCTGGTTCGATGCAGTGGCTGCCAAATTTACCGCTATGATCAATAATGTCGACGAGATAGCTTTGACTTTACTGGATGTTTTGTCGGGCATTGATAACCTAAAAATATGCACAAAATATAATATTAATGGTCAGCTTACAGATGAATTCCCTTACAGTGCAAATACACTCTATAAAGCAAAACCTGAATATATTGAATTAGAAGGCTGGAAAGAAGACATTTCTAACATAAGAGATTATAATAAATTACCAAAAAACGCCAGGCAGTATGTGGCTGCCATCGAGGAAATACTGGAACAGAAAGTAAGTATTGTTTCTGTGGGACCAAACCGCAGCCAAACAATATTCAAATAGGCAGTTATAAATAATTCTTGACATTAAAAAGGGCTATCACAAGGTAGCGCAGCCTTTGTAACAAGGCGCTATATAAAGAGTTATGTAATAGATAGATGGTGAATTTGGAAGGAGACTTGAATGAAAAGAACTTATCAACCTCATAACCGGAAGAGGAGAAACAAACACGGCTTTCGTTCTAGAATGGCAACTAAAGCCGGACGAAAAGTTCTGGCACATAGGAGAGCCAAAGGAAGATCGCGTTTAACCGTTAGCGATCAATGAGATTTATAACCTCAAAAAGAGAGTACCAGAGTGTTTACGAAGATAATACAAAATACGAAGGTAATCTCTTTATTGTTTTAAAGAAAAAAATACCTGATGACCTGTTTGCAGTTGGAATTGTAGTAAGTAAAAAAGTAGGAAAAGCTGTTAATCGCAATAAAGTCAAAAGGCGTGTAAAAGCGTTCCTCAGAGAAAATGCCTATATGCATAAAAGCGGGAAAAAAATTGTAGTCATTGCAAAACCTGAAGCCGGAAATGCTGAATGGAAGGAAATTGAAAAAGAGTTAACTGTTTTATTCTCAAAATAAATAAATATGAAAATTTTTAATAAACTGGCTTTGCTGATACTCAGCTTTTATAAGAAATTTATTTCAGTTATACTACCACCCACATGCCGATTCACTCCAACCTGCAGTCAATATTCTTACGAAGCATTTTCCAAATACCCTTTTTTCAAAGCAATGAAGCTTTCAATATTACGAATTATTAAATGCCATCCCTTTCATTCGGGTGGACATGATCCACTTCCCTAAGGAGCAATTATGGACAAAAAAACATTATTGGCAGTACTGTTGATACTGGTAGTATTTTGGATCAGCAGCGAATTTATCTGGAAAAGACAAAAACCCACGATAACTCAGCAACCCATTACAGAAAATGTTATAGAAACCCCTGTTTCTTCTCAACCCGAAGTTCAGAGTGTTACAGAAATTCCCATTGAAACACAAACTGACGTTGATATTCAGAATGATATCACACTGGAAAACGATTTACTTAAGATCACCTTTACCAACCTTGGTGGAGAGATCATTTCCATCCAGGTAAAAAAGTATTTTCTCTCCGATAAAATCACACCTGTAGATCTAATTCCGGATAACAAATCCATCTTTAATATTGAACTTCAAATGAACACAGGTAATGTAATAACTCTTAGAAATGTAGTATTCCATCATGAAATTTATGAAGAAAGCAACCGAGTGAGATTTTTTGCTCAAACAGAAAAGGGTGTAATCGAAAAGACCTTCACTCTCAGTGATAACTATCAACTCGATTTTACTTTGAAAACAAATGGTTATGAAAACCTGAAAGGCTATAATCTCGGTATTGGCAGCGGAATTGCCGATACGGAAGAATATCTCAAAATGAAATCCCGCGAATATAAAGTTGTGGGACAATTGGATAATACAATCACGAAACTAACCCTATCCAAATTAAAAGAAAAACGTGAACTGTCTGGTAATCTGGATTGGGCTGCTGTAAAATCTAAATATTTTACTATGGCAGTAATTTCAGGCGATCTTATCGAAGTGAACAGGCTTCTGGCTTTCAAACAGAATGAAAGTCCGGCAATGAACCTGAGTATTATTACTTCCAGAGCAAATTTTACTCATAACTTTCAACTTTATTTTGGACCGTTGATCTATGAAAACCTGAAGATGTATGGCAATGGCATAGAGAGCACAGTGGAAATAGGACCGAAATTCCTGCAATGGATCAGCAAAATATTTATAGCTTTTCTTAAATTCCTCAACAGTATTATTCCCAGTTGGGGAATATGTGTATTAGTATTTGCCATTATCCTGAAAGTGTTACTTTACCCGCTTACTCACAAGAGTTTTGAATCCAGCACCAAGATGCAGAAGATACAGCCCCTGATGAAAGAAGTTCAAGCCAAATACAAACATGATCCGCAGCTAATGAACACAGAACTAAAAAAATTATATAAAGAACACGGTGTTAATCCGCTTGGTGGTTGTTTACCCATGCTGTTGCAAATGCCTATTCTGTTCGCACTTTATCCTATCCTGCGTTATTCCATCGATCTTCGTCAAGCGCATTTTCTCTGGCTGCCGGATCTTTCCGAACCCGATCCTATCTGGTTGCTGCCGATCCTGATGGCAGTTTTCATGTTCGTTCAACAAAAACTGATGGCGCCTTCGAAACAAACTCTGGAAAAAATGGATGAAAAACAAAGAGCTACCCAGCAAAGCCAGAAAATGATGATGTATTTTATGCCTATTATGATGTTCTTTATTTTCAAATCACTTTCATCGGGATTGGTTCTGTATTGGACGGTTTTCTCTATTATCGGTACTATTCAGCAATACATTATCAAGAAGAAATTCAGTAGGAAATAATTATGCGAGAATTAGTTAAAGAAGGAAAATCTACCTCGACTATCATTAATGAATTTATGAAAGAATTCAAACTAAAGCTTGATGATTTTAAATTTGAAGTTATAGAAGAAGGTTCCAATGGTTTTCTCAAACTTTTCGGTTCCAAACCTACAAAAATAAAATTTTTCTTAACCGACGTTTCCGAGAAGATCAAAGAATTCGCAGAAGGCATTCTTGGTCGTATGAATGTCGAATTTGAATCAATCCAAGTTAAACACGAAGACGGTCACTACAACGTACACATCGATGGCAGCAAAGATCCGGGTTTTATCATCGGTAAGGAAGGCAAACTATTAGACAGCCTGCAGCATCTTCTTAACCAGATGATAAACAAAGCCGAGAAAAAAAAGTTCAGAATACGTATTGATGTCGATGGTTACAGGAAGCGTCGTGAAGATGCTCTAATCGAAAAAGTCAGGAGTATCTCTGATAAGGTGAAACAACGCGGAAAAAGCATCACCATGGAACCGCTTCATGCTGCCAACCGAAGGATCGTTCATCAATTTATAGAGAAAGATAAAAGTTTGCAGACGATGACGATCGGTGAAGGTGAAATAAAAAGAGTTGTGATCCTTCCTGCTGAAAGATCTCAGGACAGACAAAAAAAAGAAGATAAATAAATTGTACTTGCTTTGATTTTGCTTTGTATTTAAATATAAGAAAAGAATTTTCTCGACAATACTTATACTAAGAAAAAAGTAAGTAAGCATGGAGATGTTTATGAAAAGAATTGTTTTTTTCTTTTTACTTCTGTTTTCTATTAATTTATTTTCGCAAACAAAAATCGATAGCCTGGAAAACCAATTAAAAATAGTTAATAAAAACGAGAAGATCGATATTTTAAATGAATTATCACAAATCTATTATGAATTATCACCACAAAAAACTATTGAATATGGCACCCGGGCATTTGAATTGTCACAACAATCTAATTACAAAGAAGGAGAAGCGCATGCTTTAAAAAATATCGGCACCGGAAATTATTATCAAAGCAATTATGATATATCTTTGGAATTCTATTTCAAATCATTAAAAATATTTAAAGAAATCGAAGACCGAGAAGGCGCTTCCAGTATTCTAAACAACATCGGTATTATTTATTGGAAATTATACGATTTTGAAAAAGCTTTGGAAATTTACAATGAATCTTTAAAAGTAATGAAAGAATTTGAAAATAAAGAGGGAATTGCCAGAGCACAAAACAATATTGGGCTCATCTATATGACCCTGCAGAATTATGATAAAGCCTTGGAATATTTTATTAAATCTTTAAAAATTATGGAAGAGGTTGGAAATAGGAATAATCTTGCTTATTGTTTAAATAATATCGGAATTATATATTGGTATTTAGAAAATTATGATAAATCTTTGGAATACTATCTGAGATCATACACAATAAATAAAGAAATTGATAATAAATACGGAATTGCCGGAAGTTTAAAGAACATTGGTGGTATTTATGTAAAACTCGAAGAATATGATAAATCAATAATTTATTTTAAAGAGAGTTTAAAATTAGCTAAAGAAATAGAAGCAAAAGATTTGATTCAAAATATCTACATAGCATTTTCCGAGCTATTTTCTGTTAAAAAGGATTATAAAAAAGCTTTAGAATACTTTACGCTTTATACCGTAGTTAAGGATAGCATCTTTACAAAAGAGAGCAGCGAGAGAATAGCAGAGATGCAAACGAAATATGAAACAGAAAAAAAAGAACAGGAAAATGAAATCCTGAAGAAAAATAATGAGATCCAGAGACTAAAAATTAACAAACAGCAGAATTTCCGAAATTTATTGATAATTATTTCTGTATTTATTCTTTTCATGGCTTTTATAATTTATACACGTTATCGTTCCAAACACAAAGTAAACATTCTCCTGAATCAGAAAAACATCCAGATCGAACAAGCAAACAAAGAATTAAGTGAAAAGAATAAAGAACTGGAAATTCATAGGGAACATATTAACTTAATCAACCAAATACTGCGACATGACATAAGGAACAACTTATCTGTAATCAATAGCGCTATAAGATTATTCCTGAAAGACGGTAACAAAGACCTGATCCATGCAATTCAAGTGAGCGTATCTAAAAGTTTATCTCTCATTAACAATATGCGGGAAGTAGAGGAATTCATGACCAGCAATAAGAAAGTGAAGTTGATCGACTTACGGAATGTTATTAACCAAGTAGCTGAAAGTCACTTCGATTTTGATATTGATATCAGTGTTTCCGGTAAGGCAGAAGTACTGGCAGATGAAGCTGTATTTTCCGTATTTGATAACCTTTTCAATAATGCAATTATTCATGGTAAGGCAGATAAAATTAACATAGAAATAAAAAAAAATAAAAAAGGGTGTGAAGTTAGAGTTTCCGATAATGGACTTGGGATTCCAAAAGAAATTAAAGCTAAACTCTTTGATGAAGGTTTTACGTTTGGTGAAAAAGGTCATACGGGAATCGGATTGTATCTTGTAAAAGAATCTATTAAACGATGGGGAGGTAAAATCTCTGTTGAAGATAACAAGCCGGTGGGTTCCGTATTTATTCTCTGTTTCAAAAGTGTATAATAGTTACACAAATTTGGTGAATTGATTATATAATATTGGAGAAAATTCTGTGAAACAAATAATTATTAATGCAAAAGTACTTTATGAAAGTATAAAAAAACTGAAAAATAAAGTGAAGTAGAATATGGAAAATATTGAAACTCTCGAAAAGAAATTATCTCAATGCAGAAAAGCTGGGAAAGAAAAAGTAGAAATATTGAACCAATTATCCCGTGCTCATTTGAACTTATCTCCTCATAAAGCATTGGATTATGGTAAGCAAGCTCTTGAGTTAACAATAAAATTAAAAAGCAAGAAAGACACTGCTGATTCCACGGATAATATTGGCAGAATATATTATTATTTAGACGATTATGATAAATCAATAGAGTATTTTATTAATTCATTAAAAATACGAGAAAAAATTGGTAACAAAAAAGGTATTTGCCAATCTTATAATAATATTGGAGTTGTTTATCTAAATATTCCAAATTACGATAAAGCATTGGAATATTTCCAGAATTCGTTGAAAATAAGTGAAGAAATTTCAGATACAGAAATTAGAGCAAAAAATTTTATCAATATCGGCATTGTCTATATGCAATTGAAAAATTACAATAAATCATTAGAATATTATCAGAATGCCTTAACAATATACAAAGAAAGCGATAATAAAAAAGATATAGCTGGTTGTTTAAACAATCTTGGAATAAATTATTGGTATTTAAATAATTTCAATAAGTCTTTGGAATATTATCTTAAGGCATTAAAATTAAAGGAAGAAATAGGAGATAAATGGGGTGTTTCCAATACTTCATTAAATATTGGAATGATTTATGTTAAACTTCTAAATTATGATAAAGCATCCCTGTATTTTAGCAATGGTTTAAAACTGGCAGAAGAAATCGAATCAAGACACTTACTAAAAGATAGCTACATCAATTTTTCAGAATTATATACAGCAAAAGAAGACTACCAGAAAGCCCTCGAATATTACAAACTTTATACCGAAGTAAAAGACAGCATTTTTACTAAAGAAAACAGTGATAAAATTGCTGAAATACAAACAAAATATGATACAGAAAAGAAAGAAAAGGAAGCAGAGATCTACAGGCTGAAAAATGTGGAACTCGTTAAAGCCAATTCAGCGATCAAGAAGAAAAACGAAGAACTGAATGCACATCGTGAACACATTAAGTTAATAAATAAAATAATTCGTCATGACTTAATAAATGATTTAGCTGTTATTAAAAGTGCGTTAAATCTTTATAAAAAAAACAATGATAAGGAAGTTTTAGAAGAAGCTTTTTCCAGAATCAATAGAAGTATTGAATTAATAAATACAATGAGGCAACTCGAGTCTTTTATTCCTACCCATCAGGAACTAAGACTTTATGAAATAAGTGATGTTTTAAAAGGCATTATAGTAAAATACTCGTCGATAGATTTCAACATTAAAGGTAGCGGAAAAGTTCACGCTGATAATACTTTGATTTCGGTTATCGATAATATTATAGGAAATGCAGTTATTCACGGAAAGACAGAAAAAATAGATATCAGAATAAAAGAAAAAAAAGATCTATGCGAACTGAGAATTGCAGATTATGGTAATGGAATTCCCGATAAAATAAAAAAGAAGATTTTTGATAAAGACTTTGTTTATGGAAAAACCGGTCACACCGGTCTTGGATTATATATCGTTAAGAAAGCCATGGCATACTATGGCGGTAATATTGGTGTTGAAGACAACCAGCCAAAAGGAACTGTTTTTATTTTAACGTTCATGAAAGTTGGGTAGGGATTAAATAAATTTACTACTCCCAGAACTTCCTATCTAAACTCCTGTATTGCACTGCTTCACTGATGTGAGCAATTTAAACTATTAATCATTAAGTATTTGCTCAATTAACTTATAAATATTAGTCCCTATATCAGATGGCCATTGTTCACAAACATTATCATTCAATTTTTTCGCATTTTTAATTGCTATTTCAGTTTTTGGATATAATTCATCATAGTGTCCATTAAAATATCTATGAAAAAGCCTTCTACATTTACTACAAGGAGTTAACTTTTCTTTATCCCATGAGCTAACATCAACTTCATGAAGTATAAACCACAATTCTATACAAGAATTTGAAACATAAAATCCATACCCTTTTTGTTTTGTATAAGTCAGAATATAACTTAATTTTTTATCTCCCCATTTATCGAAATCAATGACAATAGAAAGTTTGTTCCAATCTGATGGTTTGATTTTTCTCTTATTACAATATTCATCAATTATTTTGATTACATGTTCTGGATCTGATCGAGTATCATTATTTTTCCTTTGAATAGGTATTATCTCTACGTTTTCTAAACGAAAGTATAATATGAAATTTTCAGGACTAAAGTATTTATATTCTGTTTTCGATCCTTCAAATGCTATAAAATATTTAACAGGTTCTCTGCATTTTGATTTTCTAGCATATCTTGAAGGAGTCATTTATTTCTCCTCATAAATATTACTGAAAATTGGCACTGCTCCATAGTTGCCAGCAAGATAAGTTTTCCTTAATTCTTTATCATACCTCTCTTTATATTCTTCAAGTGAGTATAGAATTGATTGCAGTTTGTAATCTTTTTTGATAAACCATATTTCATCTCTTCTAAATTTACTCAAATCCAAAAGAGTCAAATCATGAGTAGTAGCAATAAATTGTGCTTGTTTGTTTACAGTCTCATTAAAAAATAATTCAAACATCTTTGAAGGAATCAGAGAATGAAGGCTTCTATCAATTTCATCAATAAAAATCACGCTATCAGAATTAAACATTGCATAAAGTGTAGGAGTGATATCAAAGATACGATTTGTGCCATCAGATTCTTCACTAAAATCAAATTCCATTCGTTCTTTTTGAGAGAATATTTTGTGAATAGCTTTCAACTTATATGCTATCAATTTATTTCCTTTTCTTTGAATACAATAGTTGTCATTTCTGTCTGAACTAACAGCAATTATTTGCTTATCGTCATCAAGCTTATTTTCAATTTCATTCTTTATTTCTTGGGGAATTGTTACATTTGCATCATTGAAATCATAGGGGTGGAAATCAATACCATCAATTCCAGTATCTAATATCTTTAGATATTTCTCAAAGAAGGCTTTAATTTCAATATTTTTCATAATTCTTAATTGAATTCCTATATTTTTGGAGTAAGGAAAAATTACTTTCAATTGATTTGAAAACCAATTAAATACTTTTTTATATTCATCTTCAATTGCTTCAGGATTTTTTGAATTCAATACTGTCAATAATAGTTGGTTATTTTTAAGTTCTAAAGAAGTTACTTCAAAAACAAGATTATTGTTTTTATCTTTAATTTTGGGTTTAATAGGAAGTTTTGATTTACCTTTAATAACTTCTCTTAAAAATACAGTTTTTTCTGAACTTTTGTAAACTCTTTTAAGCCATTCCTTACTAACTAACCTTTTCTTAATTACAAAACCATACTCAAAACATTTACCATTTATATAAATCTCAAAAACAAACTTTGACGGTGAGCTATCTTGTTTAATTAATTTAAAAGTAGAAACATTAATAAATTGTTTTGAAGCAGATCCATTAACAATATAATTTTGTGCAAAACTAATTGCTTTTAGAAGATTACTCTTTCCAGAAGAATTTGCACCATAAATTATAGCAGACTTTAAAATATTTGTTAGTGTTGTTTTTGTTTTAAATAAATGTTTTTCATGTGATTTAACTCTGCTTGGAAACAAACAAAATTCTTGCTCTTTATATATTGAAAGAAAATTAGAAACTTTAAATCTAATTAACATTTTAGCCTCCTAGTTTACTAGTTACGTGAAATTCTCGGTTAATATTTATATCTTCTGTAATTTTGGCAAGGATTTTTTATTTTTTAGGAGATATTTTCTCTTTTATCATTGCAAAAAACAATAGTTGAATAAATTTCATTTTATATTAAAATAACAATCTTATTCTATTTTCTATATTATTAAAAGCAAGAAAACATACAGTTTTAAAAATTATAACAGGATTTGAAAAAATCAGTGATTTTAACAAAGAAAATATTATCCCTACTCCCAAAACTTCCTGTCCAGACTTCTGTATTGTACTGCTTCGCTGATGTGAGCTACATTGATAAACGTTTTAGATAACTTGAAATAATCGTATTGATTTCGAGGTTATTCCAAAAGCGAGTTTATTCCATTCTGGTAAGTATCATTGTATATTGACCCTCTGTATCGTCCGGGAAACTGGTGGGATAATTGCTATCAGGTGAAGTGAGAATCTCCAACTTATCATCCGGTAAAATTCTCAAAATTCCAAAACAAGTTGTCCACTCAGCTCCTGCGTTTCCGCACTTACCTAAACAGATATCTATTGTTACGGGTGAAACATTGCTGTTTATTTTATATTCGCCTTTTTTACCCACTCCCGCGCCGTCATGGAACTTCTCATTTATTTCATAGTTGCCGTTCTCATAAAATGTAATATCCCCACTTGCTGCGCGTTTATTTGGTGCAATTTCCCATTTTCCAATAATGAGTTGAGAGATGTCTTTGGAGATGTTTTCTTTCACCGGCGTATCCTGAGCGTAAATTGTACCAGTAAAAATAAAGATGATAATGAAAACGTAAAAAACTTTAATGCGATTCATAGTTATTCCTCCTTGTCTCGGCATAGTCTCGATTCATTGAGACGAAGCCGGACTGTTTTTTTTTAACATCATACAAAAAAATCGAATTATTTTCGATGTCAATATTATTATTTATTATGGTTGTTTATTTTAATTACTTAAAAAAGACTTTACACCAGAATCGTAATACACTTTTCTCAATTCAGAAAGGGAGTAAAAATTGAGATCTTGCCCGTTTTGTGCGTCAGATTACAAAGAGAAGAATGATGGAAAGGGCATATATTATCAGTGCATCAAATGCAATTCCAGAGTATATAATTTCTCACTTTTAAAAAGACTGGATTTTAACAGTAAGCTTTTTACAAATTTTCTGTTGTCTGCAAAACAAAATCAATTGAAGCTTAAGGGAAGCTGCATCAGCTGCGGACAATCCTTTAGAGAAGTTAGTTACAAAACAAATGACTATCAAACCATGATCTATGTCTGTCCTACCTGCTTCTTATTTGCAATAAAGAGTTTGGATCTTTTTCTATTTAAAACTCAACAGAAAAAGCCGGAGAAAAAATACTCAGCAGAAACTGAAAAATTAATTAAAGAGCTTGATACACAATTAATAGATAACAAAAAATCCTGGGAAACATTCGATCAAACAATGAAAATCTCAAAAAGTAAAGCTATTGGATTTTTTGTTTTCATGTTCTTCTTAGTTATTCTTTTCGTAAAATTAGGTTTCTCGTACGACATGGCAACACCTATTGGCAAAATAATCTTCACTTTATTGTTTATTGTCTTTATGTTTGCTGTATTACTTCTAATGATAGGCAAAAAGAATATTTTCAAGGTTATAAAAAAATATTTCTCCCGTTAGGTATAGATTCCCGCTTTCACGGGAATGACAAAATAACTTTACCCGTGTTATCTGTATTCATCCTTGAGCGTTTGTTTCTTTCATTCCCAGAACTTCCTGTCCAGACTCCTATATTGAACAGCTTCGCTGATGTGAGCAACGGTAATTTTTTCGTTCCCTTCCAGGTCGGCAATTGTACGTGAAACCTTAAGGATGCGGTCGTATGCACGAGCGGAAAGTCCCATTTTATCCATTGCCATTTTCAGAACGTTCTTACTATCCTCATCCAATTGACAATGTTTGCGTATCTGTTTGGGATTCATCTGGGAATTACTATATATTTTTTCCTTCTTAAAACGTTCCAGTTGTATATCCCTGGATTTATTAACCCGCTTACGGATATCGATTGATTTCTCTCCGGTGGGAAGTCCGCTGAGTTCTTCATATTTTACAGCAGGAACTTCTACATGAATATCTATTCTGTCCAGCAGCGGACCGGATATCCGGGAACGGTATCTTTGAATATTGGCAATGGGACAGGAGCAGGTATGTCCCTCCACATTACTGCCAAAGTATCCGCAGGGACAAGGATTCATAGATGCTACCATCATAAATTTAGCAGGAAATTCCAGGCTTTGGGTAGCGCGGGAGATGGTTACAATTTCATCTTCCAGTGGCTGGCGTAGAACTTCCAGAACTGATTTCTTAAACTCGGGTAATTCATCCAGAAAGAGAGCTCCGTTGTGAGAAAGAGAAACTTCGCCGGGCTTTGGATAGCTTCCACCACCAATGAGAGCTACATCGCTGATAGTATGATGCGGAGAGCGGAAAGGCCGTTCTGAAACTATCCCCCGCTTGCTGCTAATAAAGCCTGCAACTGAATGGATCTTGGTGGTTTCTAAAGATTCTTCCAGGGTTAATTCGGGTAATATGGTTGGGATCCTGCGTGCTAACATGGTTTTCCCGGAACCGGGAGGACCGAGCATGAGAACATTATGCCCGCCGGCAGCAGCAACCTCTAAAGCCCTTTTCACATGGAATTGTCCTTTCACATCGTACATATCTACCGGACTTTCATTCAATATTTTAAAGATCTCTTCTATATTAACTTTAACCGGTTCGATCTCGATCTTATCTTCCAGAAAGTTTACAACCTCATTTAGAGATGTAGCCGGATAAACATTAAGTTCTTCTATAACTGCGGCTTCCCGTGCATTTTCATAAGGTAATATAAGACCATCCACGCCGTCTTTCCAGCAGGCAACGGCAATGGGAAGTACTCCCCGAACAGGACGCAAAGCGCCATCCAGAGACATTTCACCAATCAATGCATATTTTTCCATCTTTGTTGTATTTATCTGATGCAAAGCCTGGATCAAAGCCAGAGATGTGGGCAGATCGAGTGCAACCCCATCCTTCTTAATATCTGCCGGAGCCAGGTTAACCGTATAGCGATGGGTAGGAAAACGAAAACCAGAATTCTTTATCGCTGCCGATACTCTATCCCGGCTTTCCTTCACAGAATTAGATGGCAATCCTACAATATTAAACTTATATAATCCACCTTTTACGTCTGCTTCTACTGTAATTTGTTGTGCGTCGATCCCCTGGATAGCATACGAAATAGTTCTACCGTACATGAATACTCCTTAATTTTATTTTCCAATTACTGCTGTTGTTGTTTTTCTGTATGTTTTTTCCGATTCGCGGGAAGTAGCTTCCATAAGCAGGATGTAAACTCCCACCGGAAAATTCTTTCCATTCTTATCTCTTCCATCCCAAATCAAATCACCTTCAGATGCTTGCAACATTTGATCAACAAGCTTTTTTACCAGTCTTCCTTTCAGATCAAATATCCTGATAGTAACCGTGCTGATTATTTCCGGTAATTTGAAACTTATAATCGTCCTTTCATCTCTGTAGGGAGAAAATGGATTCGGGTTCACAGAAAGCCTTGCCGCTGTGGGCAGCAATTCCACATAAATGCTGTTTAAGGCTCCGGGAGTGCTGCCTGCAACGGAGGGTCCCCAATTATCTTCAGTGGCTGGTAAGAAAGGATTTACTCTTTCTATGGAAATTCCATCTAATTCATCGTTCCACTCCGGCAGGAAAAAGAAATTCTCAATCAGGTTTTCATTTTCGTCCAGCAATATTAATTGCTCTCCTTCGTTTGAAAGCGAACCCAATCCAGTAAAAATAATATCTTCATCTAAGCCGTAATTTGTCTGCAAAAATTGAGCATCTTCTTCCGAACCAGTAATAAGAAAATAGTCGCTTTCCTGAAATGGAAGCAATAGCGTATCTTCATCTACAACTATGGAAATTTCTTCAAGATGGGGAATATAACTATTGATCTTAATCTCCAGCCATTCCGGTTCTTCATCACCCGGATCGTACATTATTTCGTTGATTACAAAAGGAAGAGCATTGTTATTATAAAAACTAAAGTCAAAATTATTAGCAGTGTTCATATCCTCTGAAGAATAAATTTCATATATATAAGTTGTGTAGCCCACTGCTGGAATTTCTGTAGAGAATTCGTATAATATACTATCATCTAATGTAATTTCATCCTGGAAAATCTCGATTTCTGTCTCTTCTCCATTTAAGGTTGTAGAACATGAGAAAATTATTGATGATATTACTTCCAATCCGATATTTTTAATTAGAACAGAATGCTCAATTTGATTGCCCTGCAAACCAGAGTTAAGTAATGTAAGTTCAAGATCTTTTTCAATTGGAAGAACGCTGTTATGCAAAGCCGGTGTTCCAAGACTATCCAGTGAAACCAGCCAGGTAATATTTTCATCATCGAATGGATTAACTCTTTCAATTGAGAAATCTGTTGGGCAATTATTTCCAATATAAAATGTAGAATCAAAACTGGTGGAATACTCATCTATAAGATTCAGGTTTTCTTCCGTGTTATTCAATATCGTCCATTGAGAAGCTTCTACAACTTTAGCGGTATCGATATCGGGATAGACCTGTAACATCAAATCTGTGTTTGCGCATACTACAAAAAAGTCATTTGCCGTAATTGTACATGAGAAGCGAATCTGACCACCGCCAGCATCAATTATTGCCCAGTTATCCACAACATATCCACAAGCACTTCGGTTAAATATCTCAATCCACTCTTGATTCGTAGTTGCAGGACTGAACATTATCTCATTTAAAACCAGCGGTGAGTTTCCAATTAAAATAGAAGTTGTGGATAAATTATTTTCTAAGTTGTTATCATAAAAGTAGATAACCTCTGCTTCAATGATTTGGTAACCTTCGTCCAAATTCCCTAACTCACTGCTAAAATTGATAAAACTTTCCGGCGGGATTTCTGGCAGGCTATAAGTTCCAAAAAGGCTATTGTTTAGCGTGATTTCCAATGTTGCATCCGAGTTATCCACAATCTCTGTGGATAAATTGAAAACCTGGATTTCAAGCCAGTAACTACCCTCTATTTCAGTTATTTGCACAATTAATATTTCCAAATCTACCGGATAAAAATTAGCAGTTCCCGGAGTAGGGTCTTCACACTCGAAAAAATCAAGTTCGCAATTATTAGTATCTTCCCCATCGTGTTTACGCGCAAGGGTATTTCCTTCAGAAACGTCCGAAGCAAAATAAATGCCGGGAGAACCTGTATCGTCCGGTAGATTATTTGTATTGGGAGAATCATACAGAACAGTATCGGTAAAAAGTACGTCAGCAGAAATTAGCCTGATACCATCTGTTGCTGTGCCGCCATTTTGAAAGGTAAGAGATGCGATAATATCTGTATCGGGAACAAATTCTTCTCCGATCAAAAGAAAACTATCGGGTTCAATTATTATCGATGGAAATGTAAACTGATCTACAAATTCGCTTCCACCTTTCTGCAGTTTCCAATTTTCCAGATCAATTGCCTGTTCTCCTGCATTGAAAAGTTCAATCCATTCGTAGCCGCTATCTGCTCCCTCCGGGTC
>JAUXIJ010000111.1 GCA_030621085.1 Candidatus Cloacimonadota bacterium
ACTCCTCCTTCGGCATGGCAAGAAGCATATAACCAGATAATTGAAAATATTAAGCCCGGATTGAATCTATTGATCGTACATCTTGCAATTGATAATGCTGAAATGCAGGCTATTTCCAAAAACCATCCTGATTTTGGTTCTGCATGGAGGCAACGGGATTATGATTGCATGGTAAGTGATGAATTCAGGAAACTGCTTAAAAAAAACAATATTTATACCATTACCTGGAAAGAAATTAAAGAATTACTAAATAAATAAACATGAATTGTTATGAAAAAATCAGTGCTTCTTTTTATAGCTTATCTAATAGGCATTGCAACCCTTTATGCACAAGCGCCTGACGCATTCAAATACCAGGCAGTAGCTCGTGACGCATCCGGTGAAGTGATAGCAAACCAGCTAGTTGACATAACCATTACTATTTTACAGGGCAGCATCAGTGGTACATCTGTTTACACTGAAACCCACGATTCAACAACCAATGAGTTTGGGCTGGTAAACCTGACTATCGGTGCAGGAGACCCAACCGGTTTTGCCGCCATAGACTGGAACAATGGTCCATATTTCGTAAAAGTGGAAATGGATGGTTCCCTGATGGGGATCAGTCAGTTATTAAGCGTACCCTATGCAAAGTATGCCGATAATGCAGGAAATATATTCAGTGGTAATTACAGCGACCTTACAGGAACACCAAACAATGTAAGCACATTTACAAATGATGCAGGATACCTTACAGGCTATACTGAAACCGACCCGGTTTTCGGGGCACATGCTGCAAGTGAAATAACTTCGACTAATATTACTAACTGGACAACAGCTTACGGTTGGAACGACCATTCTACAATAGGATACACAACTACTGATACTACTCTAAATGAGACAGAAGTAGATAATTTTGTAGCTAACAATGGATATCTGACAAGCGAAACAGACCCGATTTTCGTAGCACACGCTGCAAACGGAATTACTTCAACCAATATTACCAACTGGACAACAGCTTACGGTTGGAACGACCATTCATTAGCAGGATATACAACTACTGATACAACTCTTAATGAGACAGAAGTAGATAATTTTGTAGCTAACAATGGATATCTGACAAGCGAAACCGATCCTGTTTACGGTAGTTCAGTAGCAAGTGGAATAACCCAAGCCGATACAACCAACTGGAATAACAAATTAGACAGTTACACTGAAACTGATCCGGTATTCGGAGCCCATGCTGCAAATGGAATTACTTCTACAAATATAGCAAATTGGACAACTGCCTACGGTTGGAGCGACCACTCAACAATAGGATATTTTACTGCTGGTGGAGAAGCAGGCGGCACAAACCGTACTCTCGGAAATACCGATGATTTTTCACTTGGATTTAAAACCAATGATGCAACCAGATTGTTTATTACTAATGACGGTAAAGTTGGCATTGGTACAACAACACCAACAGGATATTTGGAAGTAACAGATAAAGGTGATATGAATCCTCAAAATCTATTATTAGTGGGACAGACAATAACGTTAAATAGATTAAGACTTTCTTCAGGAACGAACTATGCGACTATTTCTGTTGGTGATTCTTATGATGAAAATAAAGGTATTATTATTCCTCATTCAACCGGAAACGTAGGAATCGGCACAAATAATCCTTCAACTGAACTTGATGTTAACGGAAATGTTCATGTAGCCGGAGATCTGACTGTGGATGGTGCAATCGAAGTAGCTGAGAATATTGAGATACAGTCAGATGTTAGCTTAAACCTCTCAGCGAGTGGAATACAGACTTATTCAACTGTAGATGCAAACGCTATCGGATTTGGTGCTGCCTTATATCTGGCGACGGATGGAAATTACGAGGAGGCTGATGCTAATGCAGCATCCACTATGCCATGTGTGGCACTGGCTCTTGAAACAGGTACAGGGACAAAAGATATTTTACTGCAGGGATATATTCGTTATAATAACTGGACATGGAGTATCATCGGGGGCCCGGTTTATGTTTCTCCAACAAAAGGTGTTTTAACACAAACAATACCAACCGCAACAGGTCAGCAGGTACAGATAGTAGGTTATGCTACTAAGTCAAATACTATTTATTTCAGTCCAAACCTGATGTTGATTGAACTAAAATAATCAAGTAAGATGAAAAAGAATTTATGCATTGTATTGATTTTAATAAATCCGTTTGTTTTATCCGGACAAACAGCAGCTAAAGTGAATAATGTCGAAGACCCGGCGAAGATTGGCTCTGTTACAACAGGATCAATAGAGAAACTGGCAGGCGTAACTATAGAGACAATATATAAGAACTGTAAAGAGATACTGGACAATACACCCGGAGCAACTGATGGTGTGTATAATATAGATCCTGACGGATCAGGAGCAATTGAACCATTTGACTGCTATTGCGACATGACAACCGATGGTGGTGGATGGACACTTGTTTTATTGAATAATGCCGGAGTTGCAGGCTGCCCAAGACCATACTGGGATGAGGTTGTAAATAATGTTAATCTGAATGGGGCACTCTCTTCAGATATCACAACCTTCGATCTTTTTCTTGGAGTAAGTTTCTGGAATATTATGGGTAATCAGGTAAGGCTGGATATGGGCGCATCTCCAACAAGCCTTTCTCACAGAGCCTATTACGACTTCTCCCTTGATGATGGCAATAACTATGCCCTGGTAATGTCAAACGAATCTGTCACTATACATACCGAAGGTACTTCAAGCCCGGGCATGTTTACATATCACAACGGAAGACAACTTACCACGCGTGACGCTGACCATGATACTTATTCCGGCAACTGCTCTAATAATTACTACGAATCTGCCTGGTGGTATGGTGCCTGCATGAGTGGAAGCTTTTGGGGAGGCGGATTAGAGTCTTATCAGGATGCTCCCTACTGGACAGGCACAGCGGCTGAATATTTTGATTATGGATCAATCTGGCTTAAATAAAAATGGACACCTGATTCTGCTGAACTTAAATAAAACGATATATATGAAGAAGTTCTTTTCGTTTATCATACTGGTATTTATGTCTTATTTATCTTTTGGGCAAACTGTAGAAAAAATTAGTGGAATAGAAAAGGATGCAATAAACCAAATTGGATCTGTTTCTATAGATCTGATTGGTAAAATCGGCGATATCACTATATCTGGAATCTGTAAAAATTGCAAGGAGATATTATTCTACAATCCCGGATCACCCGATGGTGTTTACAGTATCGACCCTGACGGATCAGGGGCAATTGAACCATTTGACTGCTATTGCGACATGACAACCGATGGAGGTGGATGGACGATGGTGGGCAACTACAAAAGTCCGGCAACTTACGAAGAGTATATTCTTGCACGCTCTGATGCCTCTTATGGAACAGATGTAGGAAATCCCAACAGTACTAATGGCTGGACTGACTGGCGAATCCTTGCTGGTGTAGAATGGCCTATAGAGTTTGTTTTAATTTTAGATAGGCCAACATTTTCTTCGAGCTGGGAGGGAGTTAATGCAAAAGTGATCTACAGGGTGAACAACAGGAATGTTATGCCTAATTCCGGAACAGTTCAGGATCTTGTATCAGGTTCTAACCTTTACTATAAGTTTTATTTCACCCCTGGCTGGACAGACGTGGGTTCATCATCAAGGTCTGAAGATTTTTATTGGTATCCATACACATCCGGCAACCAATATCTTATCCTGTTTCATGGAGTAGATGATTTACTTACTTATTATGGCTTTGGAGTCCCAGGCGGGAACAACACCTGGCATCATAGTGCCCGTATGTTAATTAGATAGTGTTTGGTTTGACAAAGCCTTGTAGATAAAAGAAAAGGGGGCGATATTATCTTCATTGAAACTATAACACACTATACTTCACTAAGGAATTAATAAATCTTTCCTCACTTCCTAATTCAACGAGTTACGAGTTCGGAGTTCAAGTCCCCAGGCTTGAATCCCTTTGAGATGTTTGTGATCCTTTTTTCCTTTTGGGACGTTTTTTTATCGCTTTTTATATACATCCCTCCGATGGCCAATTTTCACTACAATTACAAAAAGTTTTTCATCTTCTATTGAGTAGACAATACGATAATTTCCCTGGCGGATACGATACTTTTCTTCATCGGACAGCTTTTCACATCCAAAAGGTCTTGGGTTTATAGAAAGTCTTTTGATCCTTCCAACAATTTTCTGTAAAACCTTTTTTGGTACCTTTATAAGTTCTTTTGCTGCAGCCGGTTTAATGTAAATTTTATATTTTACCACTCGATTTCAAATCTTTCAAAACATACTCAAAATCCAAATTCGGTTCGTTTAAACGATCTTCAAAAGCTTCTAAATCTTCTAAATCTTCAGCAAGTGAAAATTTAATTGCTTCATTTACTAAAGCAGAAATTGATTTCGAAACCTGAGCGGACTTAATCTTCAATGCCCGGTGAAGTTGTGGATCAAGATAAATTGTCGATCTTTTTAATGTTGATTCCATAGCTCAAATATATACAAAAACATTTTAACATCATAACGTTTTACAGCTAAAAAGCAAAAAAGGTTATGCACTGTAAAACCCGGTATATCCTTTTATAATTACTTCTGTGCCTTAACCCAGTTTACAAGTCCTTTTTTACTGATAATATCCATAAGCTTATCCGGCAGGGGGGCAAATGAAAATTGTTTTTCTTCTATTATTATTTTTCCACCCAAAAAATTCACATCTACCCTATCCCCTTCCCTGTATGAATCCACCGCTTCAGGATGCACAATAAGAATAAGTCCCTGGTTTATAGCCGAACGATAGAATATCCTGTTTACCGATTTGACAATTATAGCCTTAACACCTGCATGTGCCAGCCCAACAGAAGGATGCTCACGGCTGCTGCCACATCCGAAATTATCACCTGCAATGATCACATCACCCTTTTGAACATTTTCCGAAAAGGCAGGATCAAAACCCTTAAAAAGATAAGGCATGATAGCTTCGGCATCTGAGCTAAGGATATTGTATGTCAGGTTCCCCGCAAACATCTGGTCAGTATTCAGGTTATCCACATCAGAGTAGTTCCA
>JAUXIJ010000132.1 GCA_030621085.1 Candidatus Cloacimonadota bacterium
GATTCCGAAAGATAAACATAAGATGCCGCTGGAAGATGAATCCCCTGCTTTTTTCCACCTCATCCGAATTCGCTGCGCTCAGCCACCTTCTCCTATCCGTCAAAAGCCGGACAAGTCGAGGAGAAGGATAACAAAAGACAGTCTCATTATAATAGACAGAACAATGTTCTGTCACTACAAATTAGAGGGAACATGAGACGACGCAGAAAGAAGTTTCTTCTTGCTATTCTACGTTTCCCTTTCGCTGAAAGGGAACTGAAAAGGATTCTGAAAAATGAACATATGATGACGCTGAAAGAAATCTGTCATTTTCCAACCTCATCCGACTTCGCTGCGCTCAGCCACCTTCTCCTATCCGTCAAAAGCCGGACAAGTCGAGGAGAAGGATAATAAAAAACAGTCTCATTACTTTAGACAGAGCAATGTTCTGTCGCTACAAATTCTGTAAAAACAGTTTTAATTAGTTGCTAATAAATCTACCTTATCCGCATCAATACGGGCAAATCCGCGGCTTAATTATCCCAAATCACCCTACCCTTCTTTATCACAGTCTCCACATTATTCGAACCAAAATGATACGGTAAAAATTTATAGGAAGACATGTCCATTATCAGGATATCTGCCTGTTTTCCGACTTCCAGGCTGCCAACTCTGTCACCCATTTCCAGGGAATAAGCTGCATTTATGGTGGAAGCAATAATAGCTTCTGCTGGTGTCATTTTCATTTGCGAACAGGCTAAAGTTATAATGAATTGCATACTGTCGCAATTGCAGCTTCCGGGATTGTAATCGGTTGCTAATGCTACAGGAATACCAGCATCTATCATATCTCGTGCCCTGGCATAAGATTTCATTCCCAGGCTGAAAATAGTTCCCGGCAATAATGTAGCTATAACTCCTGCTTCTGCCATAGCCTTGATGCCGGCATCGGAAGCAGCTCCCAGATGATCTGCGGATACAGCTCCCACTTCGGCAGCCAGTTCTGCTCCACCGATCGGTTCGATCTCATCAGCATGCATCCGCAGTTTGAATCCCAACTTTTTTGCATGATTCAGGATATCCCTGGACTGCTCGATATTATAAACATGATCTTCTGTGAAAATATCACAATACTCAGCTAAATTCTGCTTTTTTACTTCCGGCATCATTTCTTCTTTCAGGATGCGGATATATTCATTGCGATTATCTTTGTATTCTGCAGGAAATTCATGTGCACCCATAAAAGTGGGAACAATATCTATCGGCAGGTTTTCATTCAGTCGTTTTATAACTTTCAGCATTTTAATTTCGCTTTCTGTAGAAAGCCCATAACCGCTTTTGGCTTCCAGGGTTGTAGTTCCATTGGAAATCATTTTTTTTATTCTTTTTTCTGCCAGAGTATATAATTCATCTTCGGATGCTTCCCTCACTGCTTTTATGCTGGAACGGATTCCTCCCCCGCTTTGAGAAATCTCCACATAGGATCTTCCTTTGATCCGCATGGCAAATTCATTTTCACGGGTATGAACAAAAACAGGATGTGTGTGCGGATCCACAAAACCGGGCATCACAACTTTGCCGGATGCGTTGATTATTTTTTCTGCTTCGTAATTTTGCACTATTTCTTCAGTTGTTCCCACAGCCAGGATCTTTTCGTCTTTTATTGCAAGTGCACCGTTTTCAATAATATATAATTCATCTGCTTCTTTTCCGGTTCTGGCTTTGGCAGGACCTTTTAATGTTATTAATTGCCTGGCGTTTGTTATTGTTACATCTACTATCATTACATCTCCAATTTTCATCTTAACGTTTGTTGAATAATTACTATTATGCTTTTTATGCAAGATTTTTTTTATTTGACTCTATATTGAATATTAACAAAATTGCTATGCATAAGGAAATACTATGAGAATTAAATTTGTTTTTTATTCACATCCTGCTTAACTAAGAAGTATATGAAATTTAATAAAAAAAAGCCGGATCATTGATTTGACCCGGCTGTATTATTTTGTTTTATTTTTATAATTTGAAAGAAAGTCCCAGATTTAAGTAACCAAAACCGTAGCCTAATTCTGCATAAACTGCCATTTTAGGATTGAAGAAATACCTTGCTCCACCATAGAAACCATACATCATGTAACTACTTTTTGATGAGTATCCTCCAGTGACATAGTAATTGGAGGGTTCTTTTACTGATACGATATTATAACCTAACATCAGTCCACCATAAGGATCAATTTTGTCTGATTTCATTTTAAGATGATATGCAGCACGAGCACCTAAAAGAAAATATGTATAAGTCCACTTCCACTCATCTGTGTAGTAGGTACTACTCCAACCATATTCAGATTGGGCTAGTCCGATTATCGCACCATAAGATATCGGATAACCCTCGATCTCCTTTGCCATATCTATGCTAACGCTTATCGGTGGTATAACCACATCTCCATAAACACCCATCATTCCAAATCCTAAACCAGCTTGAACGATCTTTTCACCTGGTTGAAATGCTGTTGGATATTCAGCATTCAAATTAACGATCAAGATACAAACAAATAACAAAACTCCTAATGTTCTTTTCATATTTCCTCCTCCTTTCAATAAACCTTATTGTTTACCAGTTCTTTTTAATGCTTTTTCTAATAAATATTAATATTTTTTTATTTTTATATATGTCAAGTTATTCAAAGTAATTATTTTAAAAAATGTTCACACTTGTTAATAGTTTATTGTATTATTATAATAAAAACGCTCCCTTCTGGGAGCGTTTATAAGAGTAAATGAGCGTTTAGTGAGGGCGGCGACCTACTCTACCACACCGACGCCAGTGCAGTAGCATCGGCGCTGGGGAG
>JAUXIJ010000079.1 GCA_030621085.1 Candidatus Cloacimonadota bacterium
TTGAATCAGGATAAATGTTAAGAGTATTTTAGATTCAAAAGAAAGAGAAGAAAATAAAAAATGAAATTAGGAATTGTTTATCATCTTTGTGTCTTCGTGTCTTTGTGGCAAAACATGAAATATAAATATCACCTGTTAGCATTTTCAGCAGTCTTCTTCTGGGGGATTTCGCTACTTTCCACACATATTCTGCTGGATAGCGGCTTCACTCCCAATAACATTACTTTCTTCCGCTTCCTGCTCGCAGGAAGTATAATTTTCTTTTTCCGGAAAAATAAGAAAAAAATTAGAATAGAAAAAAGTGACAGGAAATATTTTTATTTAACTGCTCTGGGTGGTGTAACTTTATTTTATTATTTTGAAAATACCGGTCTTAAATTCACAACTGTTTCCAATACTGCTCTCATCACTGCTACGATCCCACTCTTTACATTGCTTATTGCTTTTTTCCTATTGAGAAAAAAAATGGTCTGGCAGAATATAATTGGAATTCCACTCGGGCTGGGTGGAACATTTATCCTTTTTTATAAAGATATTCTGGAATCGAGTGTTCATCTGAAAGGAGATATTTTCGTATTCGGTTCGGTGATCATGTGGACGGTTTATTCTTTTGTTTATAAAAAGATAATGCACAAATATAATGTTATTTTTTTTACGTACAAGGTATTTTTATACGGTGTGATATTTCTTATTCCTTTTATGATATTTGAATACAAATCTTTTCTAAACATCAAATTCAATGTTTCTGCCGGACTGCATTTGTTATTCCTTTCGGTTTTTTGTTCCTGCCTTGGTTATTATTTCTGGAATCTTGCTGTAAAAAAAAATGGCATAAAGGTTATTGCTAATTTGATTCTTTTAATTCCCATCGTGAGCATTTCCTGCGGGATAATATTTCTGGACGAACCTTTCACGATTAACCTTATCATCTCAACAGTACTTATTATGTTAGGAGCATATCTAACCTCCATCTCGGACGAGAAGAACAGGTTCTAAACCTCACACCACATGTCGGTTCAATCGTCCCGATTGAACCTTGCATTTTCTTTGAACACCGTCCTCGGTGTGATTTTATGATTTTATTATGACCGGGACGATTGAACGAACTTCTAACTTAACACAAGATTTTTCAAACTTGTGTCAAGTTTAGGTAAAGCTACAATTCTTGACAATTATAATTAGCTTAATTTGTTGTCTCATTCATATTTAGCGAATAAGTAATTCAGGAGGATTTTAATGGGCATTCCATTAATCTGGTATGTTGCACCATTTGGGGCAATAATGGCATTGATATTTTCATTTATCTTATTTAAAGGTGTAAAAAAAGAGGATCCCGGTAATGAGCAGATGCAAAAAATTGCAAAATATGTTCGTGAAGGATCTTTTGCTTACCTTAAACAGCAATACAAAGGCGTTACGATTTTCTTTATAATTGCATTTATCGTTTTTAATATTATGGCTCATGTTCTACACGTGCTTCACTGGCTCATTCCTTTTGCATTTCTTACCGGTGGTTTTTTCAGTGGACTTGCCGGCTGGATAGGAATGAATACAGCTACCCTTGCTTCCAATAGAACTGCACAAGGTGCTTCTAAAAGCCTGGATAAAGGCTTGAAAGTTGCCTTCCGTGCAGGTGGTGTGATGGGGCTTGTTGTTGTGGGACTGGCACTTGTAGATATTTCTGCCTGGTTTTTTATTATGAAAAATTTTATGAAGTTAGACCTTCATACAATAACTGTGGTTATGCTCAGCTTTGGAATGGGAGCTTCTACTCAGGCACTTTTTGCACGTCTTGGTGGAGGGATCTACACAAAAGCTGCCGATGTAGGTGCAGACCTGGTAGGCAAAGTGGAAGCCGGCATACCGGAAGACGATCCGCGTAATCCTGCTACGATAGCAGATAATGTGGGAGATAACGTGGGTGATGTGGCTGGAATGGGTGCAGATCTTTATGAATCTTATTGCGGCTCGATATTGGCTACGGCAGCACTGGGAATGGCGGCTGTAACACAGATATTCGGTCATGGAACTGTAGATATGAATACCTGGGCTATCAAGTTCGTAACTGCTCCGATGGTTCTTGCCGGTGTGGGCGCATTCCTTTCCATACTGGGAATTTATATGGTTTCCACCAAGGAGGGTGCAGACACCAAAGAACTGATGTTTGCCTTGAACAAAGGTGTTTACGGAAGCTCAATCCTGATAGCGATAGTTGCATTTTTTGTTACAAAATTCATGCTTCCTGCAGAATATTCTCTGGGTGTTTTCCTGGCAAGTATGATCGGGCTTTTTGCGGGGATATTGATAGGATTTTTTACTGAACGCGCAACTTCACACAGTTATGCTCCCACTCGTGGAATTGTAAAACAGGCAGAATTCGGACCTGCAACGGTTATCATCGATGGTCTTGCAGTGGGAATGAAATCAACAGCAGCACCGGTTATCATTATTGTAATTGCCATTCTGGCAGCCTTTAGCGTGAGCAAAGGATTCACAACTCCCGAAATGGGACTTTACGGAATCGGCTTTGGAGCTGTGGGAATGCTTGCCACTCTGGGTGTAACACTGGCAATGGATGCATTTGGACCGATAGCAGATAATGCTGGTGGAAATGCAGAAATGAGCAAACTTCCCGAAATAGTGAGAAAAAGAACGGATGACCTCGATTCTGTGGGGAATACAACTGCTGCTACAGGAAAAGGTTTTGCTATTGGTTCTGCAGCACTTACTGCTATGGCACTTCTGGCAGCATATCTGGAAGAAGTGAGAGTAGGGTTGATCTTTGCCGGACAAAAATTTTTGGATATTACTTTTGCCGGAGAGGTGGTGCGTACTGTTGAAATCAGTAAGGCTACGATCGCCGATTTTGTGAATTATTATGAGATAAACCTAATGAATCCCAAATATTTGGTTGGTGTTTTTATGGGTGCTATGGTAACATTTGTTTTTGCTGCTCTCACTATGAAAGCAGTGGGACGTGCAGCCGGAGCAATGGTGGCAGAAGTACGTCGTCAATTCAGAGAAATCCCGGGGATTCTGGAAGGCAAGGCAGAACCAGAATATGCAAAGTGTGTTCATATATCTACAGTTGGGGCACAAAAAGAGATGGTTGCTCCTGCTCTTTTGGGAATTTTCACACCTATCGTTATCGGCATGATAACCGGCGTTGCGGGTGTGATGGGAGTTTTAACAGGCGGATTGACAACAGGTTTTGTGCTGGCGGTAATGATGAACAATGCCGGAGGAGCCTGGGATAATGCAAAAAAATATGTTGAAACCGGACATTACGGTGGAAAGGGTTCCGATTATCATAAAGCTACCGTTGTTGGAGATACTGTGGGTGATCCGTTCAAAGATACATCCGGTCCTTCTATAAATATTCTCATAAAGCTTATGAGCATGGTCAGTATTGTTTTTGCCGGTCTCATCGTTGCATATTCTCCGATAGTGGAATCTATTTACAGCGGAAAGAAGGAAAAACCTGCGATAGAGCAGAATATCAACGAAGAAATATTGGAAGAAGAATCCAACATACTTATTGAAGAAGCGCAGGAATAAAAGAATTTTTCAGCAAAACATAAAAAATAAACTTGCCAGTTTTTAAAGCTGGCAGGTTTTTTATTTTGTTTATCGGGGTGCTTTAATATGAAAAGAATAAAACTAATTATTCTTGTTTTGATGGTGGCAGTGAATATATTCTGTCAGGAAAAGATAGGGCTAGCATTAAGCGGTGGCGGTGCCAGAGGTCTGGCTCATATCGGCGCCCTGAAAGTTATTGATGAACTTGAAATACCTGTAGATCATATTGCCGGCACCAGCACAGGTGCTATTATCGGTGGATTATATGCCATGGGTTATTCCGGTGCAGAGATAGAAAAGATCGTTCTTGGCATTGCCTGGGAAGACATATTCGATGAAAATATCAGCCGGGAAGATGTCTACATCGGCGAGAAGCGCTGGGGACCTTTTGCCAATATCTATTTTGCCTTAGATGATAAATTCATTCCCAGATTACCGCAGGCTTTCCTTTCGGGAAACAACCTTGTAAATAAACTGTTTGAAATATTCTATCCGGTCAGCCATATTAATGATTTTGATGAACTTCCAATTCCATTCCGTTGTGTGGCAACTAATATTTTAACGGGTAAAATGACGGTATTTGAAGAAGGTTCTCTTCATGAAGTTATCCGGGCTTCGATGTCTTTCCCATCCATCATCAAACCGTTTGAATTGCACAACCAGCTCTATGTAGATGGCGGGATCGTTAAAAATCTGCCCGTAGAAGCAGTGCGGAAAATGGGTGCAGATGTAATAATTGGAATTAAAACCAATTCCGGTTTGCGTAGTAAAGCAGAACTGAGATCACTCATCGATGTGCTTGATCAGACAATAAACCTGCAGATTACCAGGAACATCGGAGAGTCGATCGATGCGTGTGAATTCCTGATTGAACCGGATCTGGAAAATATTTCATTGCTCGATTTTTCTCAGAAACAAAAAATAATAGCTCTGGGTGAGCTGGCAGCAAGGGAATTTTTTCAAAGTTCCGAGTATGAGTTTCCTGCAAGAACTATCAAAAAAAATAGCGAATTTCTTCCTGAAAAAATTGAATTTTCTAGCATTGAGGTACTGGGTAATAAATATCTAAGCAAAGCCAAAATTCGAGAATATGTGGGATTAGAAAGAAACAGTCTCTATTCCAGGAAAGATATCTTCACTGCTGTGGATGAAGCTTATAATTCAAACCTCTTCACATATATCTACCCAGTTATTAAAGAAGCTGAGAACGATCATGAATTAACCATTAAAGTAGAAGAGCGTAACCGGAAGAAACTTGGATTCAGTCTTTCATATAACAACGAAAATGAACTTGTAGCAAGGGTTACGCTGGAATTGAACAATATGCTGCAGAGGAATTCCAAACTTCTCATTAATGTTCAAGCGGGATCACGTAACGAAGCAGACCTGGATTACGTAAAAAACTTTGGTAAGCACTGGGGGATATATTTCCGAGTTTTTCCATATATTAAAGAGAGTCGGTTATATTCTTATAACGAAGATCATGAAAAAACAAACAGCGTTAGATCTCTAGAATACGGAGCTACTTCCGGGATAGGATTATACATTACAAAAGCAATCATAGCAGAAGCTTACGGCTATGGATATAGATCGAAAGCATACCAGGATATTGCCGAATTCGATGAGAGCGAATTCCACTCTGCCGGAATCGGGATGAAACTCTATCATGAGAGTCTGGACGATTTTGTTTTTCCCATGCGTGGTACACAATTCCTGGTAAAATATTCCACTTCCCGGGAAGGTGTCTACAGTGAAGTAGGTAACAAAAAATTTTATTCCCGGCTCAGGTTTCTATTGCCTTTTGGGAAGGATCTTTCATTGAAATATCAATTTGAATATGGGTCTCATTTCGAAAATTATACCGATAATTTCGATCCTTTCTATATTGGTGGTATTGATAGCTATATAGGACTGAAATCAAAAGAGAAAAGTGCACCGATATACAAAATAAATACTCTTGCATTTCGGCTTCAAATTGTCAGGAATCTCTTCATTGACCTGCAGTTTAACACACTTAATCTGGGCAATATAGATTATTGGCAGCCGGAAAAATATCTATACAAAGCTGCCGGTATGAAGATAGGTTATAAAACTCTGCTGGGTCCAATACGTGCTGGAATGGCATTGGATGAAGATGGTAAAAGTTACTATTACTTATCGATAGGATATGAATTCGATCCTTTCGAATTTTCAAGAAGATAGAATTTTACATTTGACATAAAATCTTTGTCAATAATTCTAATTTCGTTATTGTACTACTGGAGGCTTAAATGGCGAAAAAAGGTATGATCATAAATGAGAATGATTATGGGTTATTACCTGTAATTCCACTCAGGAACACACTGGTATTACCATTCACTATAACCCCACTGCTGGTGGGTAGAGTACAGTCGATTCGAGCGGCTGAAGCGAGTCTGGTAAATGAACGGCAGATCATCTGTGTATCTCAGAAACAGCTTACAGAATATGATGAAAGCCCCAAAGCAAAGAATCTATATCGCGTAGGTACACTTTGTACGATTCTGCAGTTCTTAAAACTTCCGGATGGTAATATGCGCCTGCTGGTGGAAGGGATAAATCGTGTTTTGGTGGAACGCTACTACCGAAATAAGGATTATTTAAATGCTTATTATCTGAAGGTAGATAAGACCCATCATCATGAAAAAGTGGAAACAGAAGCACTAATACGCTCTTTCAAAAAAATATTCAAACAATATGTAAATTTAAACAAAGCCGTGCCGGAAGAGGCTTTGATACCTTTGAATGAAACAACAAGACCTGCTGAATTCTTTTATTATGCACTGGCGAATATACAATTGGAAACAAAAAAGAAGCAAAGGCTTTTTGAAATAGATGATCTATTTGAATCGATCAGTCAAATTTACAGGATTGTAACTGAAGAGATCCAGATTTTAAAGTTGGAATATAAAATAGATGGTACGGTGAAAACCAGGCTAAATAAACTGCAGAAAGAATATTATCTAACCGAACAGCTTAAAGCAATCCATAAAGAACTGGGTGTGGTTAAAGAAGAAAAAACCGATCTGCTCGATTTTCAGGAAAGGGTTAAAAATGCAAATTTAAGTCCTGAAGCACGCAAGAAAGCCGAAGACGAACTTAAACGTTTTGCTCGTATGAGTACCTATTCTCCGGAATATTCGGTTACTCACTCTTATCTTACCTGGATCCTTGACATGCCCTGGGATAAACCAAAATTGAAAGAGTTCACTCTTGGTACGGCACAGAGAATACTGGATGAAGACCACTACGGGCTGACAAAAGTAAAAGAACGCATCCTGGAATATTTGGCAGTAGTTAAACTGGCAAAAAAAATGAAAGGACAGATCCTCTGCTTTGTGGGACCTCCCGGTGTGGGTAAAACCTCTCTGGGAAAATCTATTGCCCGGGCTATGAACAGAAAATTTGTACGACTCTCTCTGGGTGGAGTTCGTGATGAGGCCGAAATTCGCGGTCATCGCCGTACTTATGTGGGAGCCCTTCCCGGAATGATAATTCAAAGTATGAAAAAAGCAGGAACCATCAATCCTCTTATCATGATGGATGAAGTCGATAAGATGAGTATGGACTTTCGGGGAGACCCGGCATCCGCACTTTTGGAAGTACTCGACCCGGAACAGAATAACTCTTTCCGCGATCATTATCTCGATTTTGAATACGATCTCTCCCAGGTGATCTTTATCACAACGGCTAATACACTTAATTCCATTCCACAACCGCTTCTGGATCGTATGGAAGTTATTGAACTGCCCGGCTACACAGCTTTTGAAAAGATCAATATTGCCACAAAGCACCTGGTGCCTAAAGTATTAAGAGAACATGATCTCCATGGCAAGATAGAGCTTTCCTATCAAAAAACCAGTTTGGAAAGGATCATCAAATTATATACAAGGGAAGCAGGTGTACGCGAATTGGAACGGCAAATCGCTAAGATCTTACGAAAGGTTGCCAAGCAATGTGTAGAGGGAAAAATTAAAAGGAAAGTAACTATTAAAAGTACCGACCTGAAACACTATCTGGGTATTCCTAAACACTTGTACTCCGAAGTTAACCGTAAAGATGCAGTAGGGGTGGTTACCGGTCTTGCCTGGACGCGTTTTGGCGGTGAAACCCTGCAAATTGAAGTGGTAAAACTAAAAGGAACAGGTAAATTAAAATTAACCGGACAATTGGGCGATGTAATGCAGGAATCAGCTCAGGCTGCCTTCAGTTATGCCCGTCAACATGCCCTGCATTATGGAATCAAGGAAGATTTTTATAAAAACTACGACCTGCATCTGCATATCCCCGAAGGAGCTGTTCCCAAAGACGGACCTTCTGCCGGTGTTACGATAATTGCTGCCATTGTTTCAGCACTGGCATCGCGAAAGATAAAACATAACTTTGCTATGACGGGTGAGATAACCCTTGCCGGTAATATCCTTCCTATTGGCGGTTTGGCAGAAAAGCTTATTGCCGCAAAAAGAGCTAAGATCAAGAATATTATCATTCCACGTAAAAATGAACCGAATTTAACCGAAATTCAGGAAGAGATCAAAAAAGGATTGAATATTATTTTAGTGGACAATGTTAAGGAAGTTCTGGAGCATATCCTAAAATAAGGTGGGAAGTGAATTTCGAGATCAAAGAAAGACAACAACTTGAAGATGGCACTGAAAGGTTTCTTATTCAGGTTCAGAAAGATGAACTGATCTACCTGGGATATTTCCTGGAATCGTTTGAAGGATGGTGCAACTATACAACTCCCGATAAAAACCAATTCATCCTGCAGGTGGATGTAACGCACGATTACGTGAAGTATTTTAACGATCTCATCGTTGCATTAAAGAAATGGGAATTATGCGTGAAGTGATCTTATAAGAAAAAATATATAATTGAATTACGCATAATTAAATATAATAAAAACGAAACTGATGGCTTTGTTTGATACTGTTGATAAAGATTTTTCTACTTCTTGCTATCCACATGTTTCCCTTATCGGGGGAGTCTATTCAAGTTATCAGATTTGTTATCAAACTGAAATGAAGCGAATGGCTTCGTCTTTTTAATATCTGAATAAGAATATTGATACAATCCCTAAATGGACAGCATTGAATTAAATATATTAATCGAAACATTAAAATAATTAATTTTAGACTTGACATAATTAATGTCCAAATTAATTTCTGCTCAGAATCAGGAGGTTATTATGAATAAAAGGTTGAAAAACTGTCCGGTATGCAATTCAAATCTGGATATAGTTGAGTATAACTGTCCCAAATGCAATACCAGTATTAAAGGTAAATTCGGAGTAGACGATTTTGCAGTGTTAAACCCCAACCAACAGGAATTTGTAAAAGTATTCATCTGCTGCCAGGGCAATATAAAAGAGGTGGAAAAATCTCTCAAGATTTCCTATCCTACAGTTAAAAACAAATTAGCAGAAGTTACAGCAGTATTATGCCCTCAAAAGAAGCAGGTCCCAAAATTCAAATCCGAGGATATTTTAAAAGGTATCGAGAAAGGAAATATCTCGGTAGAAGAAGCAATTACAAAGTTAAGAGAAAGGAGGTAATTATGGAAAGAATAGAAAAGACTTATAAGATCGAAACAAACAAAAATCTCTTGGTAGATTTTAAATCGGAGAATATGGGCATAAAGGTAATAGGATGGGAACAGGAAGGTTCTGAATTCCATGTAAAACTGGATTTTGAAAAAACATCTGATAAAGAGATCGGAATAGATGACTTTATAAAATTAGATTACGATTCAAAGACAAACAAAATTAAGATCGATGTTTTCGAACCCGACGATATTAAGATGATCAATTCTTATCTGGAACTTAAAGTTCCCCACATAACTCAATTGAAAGCAGAACTGGAAAATGGTGGTATTTCTATCGGTAACCTTCATGGTGTTCAAACTGTAAAAACAGAGAATGGCGGAATAAAGATGGATCACGTGAACGGTGATATCAAATGTCAGGCAGAGAACGGATCCATCCTGTTGCAATCCTGCAACGGTAATGAAAATATCACTTCCGAAAATGGGTCTGTTAAATTGAAAAACTGCGATGGAAACATAAAAATAAAATCAGAGAACGGTGTTTTGAAATCTGTCAAATGCAAAGGAACGTTAGATTATCTGGGAGAGAACGGTATGATACGCATCACAGAAGCATTGTTTTCCAAAGCGACTATCCAAACTGAAAATGGCGGCATCTATTACGAATTTCTTCCATTAGAAAAAGGACAGTTCAAAATCAGTAATAAAAACGGTAAAATCCAACTGGTTATTCCCGATGATATCCCTTACAAAATAGATGCACGTAACAGATTGGGTAGATTTCATGTGGGATTGGAAGGGGACTACGAACGCCGTGAAGAAGGTGGTGAACAGGTGCTGGAGATGACTAAAGGTTCCGGCAATGTGGAAATAAAAGTAAATAACAAACAGGGAAGCATTAACTTTGTGAATCAACCGCTAAGATCGCACCATTTTGATTTTTCCAGTCTGGGTAATATCATGGATAAAGCAATGGATCATATTCCGGATGAACTGGATAAAGAGAAGATCAGAAAAAAAATGGAGAAGGCAAAGAAGAAACTTAAGAATATTAAAATTCCTGATATGGAAGAGATAAACAAACATGTAAGTAAGGCTATGGAAGATGTGAATAAAGAACTCAAAAACCTTAAGGTTAATGTCTCTGCTGATGATTTTACTGAAATGGCAGATGAAAAGATCTCCAGTGTTGTAAATACCATCCATGAAAAATTCGCTGGAGAAGATCTTACAGAGAAACAGAAAAACACCATTGACGAACGCAGCCGCCTGAAGATACTGCAGATGCTGCAGGAAGGTAAGATCACTGCAGAAGAAGCGGAGAAGCTTATCTCCACCATGGAGGAACGGGATGGAAGATAAACGAAAAATACTTGATATGGTAGCAGAAGGTAAAATAACAGCCGAAGAAGCAGCAAAACTTCTATCAGCAATGAACCCTAAACCTGTACCTGCTGCCAAAGGAAAAAGGCTTGTTTTCCAGATCATCCAGGAAGGCTCGGAAAAACCGAAAGTAAATGTTGCTATACCTTTAAAATTAGCTAAATTCGGTATGAACTTCATTCCCAAAAATGGAAAAATTAATGCTAATCTCGGTGATACAGATTTCGATATTTCTTCTATCAACTGGCAGGAAATAATGGAAATGGCTGCAGCCGGGGAAACGGGCGAACTTTTTTATATGGATATAGATGAAGAAGATAAAGGCACCATCACTATCCGCATTTCGGTTGAGTAAATATTAATCACGAAGGCTCAAAGGCACAAAGGGAAAGATTGTATTTATTTCTAAATTTTCACTTTGAGTGTATTCTCAAAGTATACGGGACATAAAATCCCGTTTTTATCCCCCTTTTGACCTGTCCGGTGTAGTCTTGTACGTAGACGGAAGGGGGAATTCAAGGGGATTAATAAGTATCTTGTCAGATAGAATCTTTTTTATTTTGTGAACAATCTCAATAAACTTACCTTATTAATATGAATAAAAATAAATTGCTTTATGCTTTAAAATATACACTTATAGGTCTGACTTTGAGTTTTATCGGGCAGGCATTCATTGGTCATAGCAAAATCCTGCCAATTCTATTAACTACAACTGGTGTGGGTTTTGCCGCTTTCGGGGTTTTTATTGCTTTCGGATTGGATAGGTTTTTTAAGTAATTGAAGATCATAAGTTAGGCAAAATGGGATGTTTTCCAACCTCACCTCAATCCTCTCCTAAAAGGAGAGGATGACAGATTTCTCCTTCTCCTTGTGGGAGAAGGAGTTAGAGGGTGAGGGCAAATCCAGAAATTTTGCAGAACTCATAATATTTAATTAGGAAATAATTTGACTTTTAAAGATTGTATTGAATTTATAAATTTATTAAAAAAAGGAGAAAATATTATGAAAAAAGTATTTATTTTATTATTATTCTTAATTATTTCAGTAGTTGTAAATGCACAATCAGATTGGGCGGAAATTAAATATTTTATTGAATATAATTATAGTTCAATAGGGTCTTTTTTTTATAGAGCAGAAAATCCGTATGATAATGTATATTTGTTTAATGAATATGGTGTAAATTGTTATGAAACTTATACAGATCCCGATAATAATTTCGGATTCGGATTGAGAACAGCAAAAAATCAATTTTTTGTTACATTACTAAATATTTCATCTGATTCATATTCTTTTGGTTTTGATGATCTAGATATAGAGAGGAAAGTATCATTATTAACAATAAGTCCATATATTGGATTAAAACAATTTTTTTTAAAAAAAGAAAAAATCGGTTCATATATTCAATTCGGGTTATTCAACCGTTTTTCATTTGCTAAATCAGAGGATTATGTTAATGAAAATGAAAAGAAGGATTACGAACAAGCCTTGGAAGATGTTACCTCTCCAGCAAGAATTCTTCTTGAGTTTGGTGTGGAATACTTTATTACAAATAATATAAGTTTTGGCATTTCATTAACTAATTATCTGGAATTTTTAAGTGGAAAAGCTCTTGCATATGATTGGAATTATGACGATTATATTATTTATGATTTTTC
>JAUXIJ010000061.1 GCA_030621085.1 Candidatus Cloacimonadota bacterium
AAGATTTATGGAACGGATATTATCTGTCATTGGAATGGTGATGGTCTGATCCCAATATTCTTTTAGTATCGGTTCGGGAATGCCGCGAGATTCCGGTCCAAAAATAAAAATATCACCCGGTTTGAATTTTCGATCTGAATAAACATTACTGCTTTTGGTAGTACAAAAATATATATTATTATCCGGAAAAGCGAAGATCAAATCTTCCAGGCTATCATGGAAGTGAAGAGAAAGCTTTTCCCAGTAATCCAGTCCGGCTCGTTTCAGATGTTTATCAGAAAGTATGAAGCGCATAGGTTTAATTATGTGCAACTGGGCATTGGCACCCACACAAAGACGACCTATATTACCTGTATTGGCTGGAATTTCCGGCTGGAACAAAGCTATCCTGAATGTGCAATTTGCTGTATTTTTTAGTCCAGCATTATCCTTTCCCATTTTCTAATCCAACCTTTATATCTCCGCTGAACTGTTCGCATTCGCAAACTCATGGTATAATCCTTTTGAGGTTTGGGAAGCAGGTCATATTCGGAGAACAGATCAATGTTTTTATTTACAGGGTACATCCAGATATTTGAAGGTATTAATTCCTGATAATCCATAGAGAGAAGGAATTCTACAAAACGTTCCGACAGTTCCAGATTAGTTGCAGTTTTCATAATGCCAACACCTTTAATAAGCTTAAACCCACCTTCCTGAGGAATTGATGATCTGTATTTATCAAGGTTTTCATTTTTTTTATGAAAAACCGGAGTTGTATCGTAACCTATCACCAGCGGTGCTTCTGCTGCCAGAAACATATTATAAGCCTTATCATAATTATCGGCAATAAAGAAAACATTATCTTTTATACTACGCCAGAAATGACCAAAACCGTTCTCGCCAAATGTGGCTATCGTCCAGAAAAGCATTGCTTTCCCAATACTGGATTTTCTGGGATCCATGATGATTATCTGTTTTTTGAACTTCCCATCCTGCATTTCGCCAAATGTTTCAGGTGAACGTGGAATAATATCGCTATTAAGAATAAAAGCTAAATAACTATAACAAACCGGAATGATGTGAAATGTATCATCAAATATGTTCTCTTTTTCCACATATTTGATATTCTTCGGTTCGTATGCGGTAAATAGACTTTCCTTCACTGCATCGTATAATAGTGTATTATCCACTCCCCATAGAATGTCCACGGCAATACTATCTTTCTGTGAGATAACTATCTCCATCATATCATTGGCATTGTCGAATTCCGTGAGCTTGATCCTGCATTTAAAAACTTCTTCAAACATGGTAACAGTTTCCAGCAGGAAATCCTCATTTAAAAAGATCTTTGCAGCAAATACATTTAAAGTATCCGAATCAAAACTGAGTTCTTCTTTACGACCACAAGAACATCCCATAATAAGAAGAGTTATAAAAATCATTACAAATAACTTTTTCATTTCATTCCACCAAATAAAAGAGATGCAACAATAAAATCCATGATGAGGATCAGGATGGATGAATAAACCACAGTTTGTGTGGCTACTTTGCCAACTCCTTCTGCACCGCCCTTGGTTTTACTCCCGGCAAAACAAGCTACGGCAGTTACTATCAGACCAAAGAAAACAGATTTAACCAAACCTCCCCATAAGTCGGAAGGTAAAAAATAATCACGCATATTACTGAAAAAGCTATAGGAACTCACGCCATATTTGAATGCTGAAAGAAAATAAGCAGAAATAATTCCGATGAAATTGGAAATGATAGTTAGAAGCGGAAACATGAAAATACCGGCGATGATCCTGGGCATATAAATATAATCTACCGGATCTATAGCCATTGTTTCCAGTGCATCGAGTTGTTCACTGACCCGCATGGTACCGATTTCTGCAGCAATGGAAGCCCCCACTTTTCCTGCCAGAACCAGACCTGTAAGTACCGGTGCCAGTTCGATCATGGTAGATTTTCCCACAAGTACACCGATAAGGCTGGTTGGAATATATCCGCTGGTTTGATAGGAAGCCTGAACCGAAGTTACCAATCCTGTAAAAGCAGAAGTTACAGCTATCAAAAGCAAAGAATCGTAGCCGATCCTTTTCATCTGTTTGATTATTTCATTCAGCCGCTTTTTTATGCGGGTTAAGTGTCCGAATACTGCAGCATTAAAAAGAACAAATTGACCAATAATACTGATGAAATTCAGGTTATTCATATTCGTTCTTATCGCGGAAAGAAGTGAATTCTTTTAGAAAGCGCAGTTCGATCTTACCGATAGCTCCGTGACGGTTCTTACCAACAATTACCTCTGCCACTCCTGGAAATTCGGTTTCTTCATTATATACTTCGTCACGATAAATAAAAAGAACAACATCGGCATCCTGCTCTATAGCACCGGATTCACGCAAATCTGCCAGCCTGGGCCTTTTATCATCTCTGCTTTCCAGTCCACGGTTCAACTGTGAAAGAGTTACTATCGGGATACTTAGCTCCTTGGCCAGAACTTTGAGGTTCCTGGATATTTCAGATATTTCCTGCTGTCTATTCTCGCGGTTTCGTTTTACAGACATCAACTGCATATAATCTATAATGATCAGATCCAGACCTTTCAATTCAGCTTTTAATCGACGCGTCTTTGCCCTTATATCAAGGATAGTATTAGAACCGCTGTCATCAACATATATTTCTTTTTCGGAAAGCACTTCAGCAGCTCCGGCAATTCTTAGTATCTTCTTTTCGTTCATGCCATAGCCTTTCAGCATTTCATCCATGCTTACTTCCGATGCTGAACTGAGCATTCTCATCAGTAGTTCATCACTTTCCATTTCCATGGTATATACACCCACTTTTTTATCGTAACGTACAGCAGCATTCGAAGCAATATTTAAAGCTAACGAAGTTTTACCCATGGCTGGTCGTGCTGCAATTATTATTAATTGTCCCGGTCGGAATCCGCCAATTTTTCTATCGAGATCCATAAAACCTGTGGGAACACCCAGAACGCTCTTTTTGGAAGTTGCTGTCTCTTCTATATTTTTTATAGTGGCAGGAATTATTTCACTTATGCTCTCGAAGGCTTTCTTGCCGGGTCTTTCAGCAATATTAAATATCATCTGTTCTGCTCTGTCTACAATATCATCAACCGCTTCATCGCTGGCATAACATTTCTCGATGATTTTGCCGGAAGTTTCTATAAGCTGCCTGAGTAAGGCACGTTCCAAAACGATATTGGCATGAAATTCAATATTAGCACTGCTCAGAACAACATCGGAAAGCTCGTTTACGAATGCTTCTCCACCTACAGCTTCCAACTGGTTGTTCGTTTTAAGTTTATCGATAAGTGTAATAATATCTATTTCGATGTTTTCTTCAAAAAGTTCGATCATATTTTCAAAGATTATCTTGTGCGAAGGGCGATAGAAATGATCTTTATCCAACATCTCTATAGATTTGGCAACAGCGAAATTATCCAGCATCATTGCCGATAGAACTGCAGCTTCCGCATTAATATCTTTAGGTGCTTCCCTTTGAATCTTTTTAGCCATAATAAAACCTCATGATTATTATATCGATCTGTATTCCCTCTGCACATTCTGCAGATCGATCCAGGCAAATTTCTTCCAGTTGGGATTACGTAACAGAGCAGAAGGGTGATAGGTAACAAATGTACTGATACCCATAAAATCATATTCTGTTTCACGAAAAGCCTTCAGGGGCAAATCGGTTTCCAGAAGTGTAACAGCAGCTACTCTTCCCAATAGAAGTAGTATCTTTGGCTGAATGATTGAGATCTGTTCCTTCAAGTACGGCAGGCAGGCTTGTTTTTCTTCAGGAAGAGGATTCCTGTTATCGGGGGGACGACATTTAACGATATTGGTAATATACACTTCATCTCTACTTAACTTGATAGCCTGCAGCATTTTCGTTAATAGCTGTCCGGCACGACCTACAAATACTTTCCCTGTTCTATCCTCATCTGCTCCGGGACCTTCTCCTATAAGCATCAGTTTAGCCTGTGGATCACCGTTTCCATAACAGAATTTGTTTCTACCTTCCCAGAGAGGACACTTATTACAATTACGATATTTCTCTTCTAAAACAGAAAGAAATTCAGCAGGATCGGTTTCCATTACTGCTTTTTGCTTTTCTTTTTGCGGAAGCTTTTGCCCACTAAGATAAATATCTTGAATTCCTGATAATTTCAAGTATTCAAGATATTGTTTAATTGATTTCTGGAGCAACGTAATATTCTCCGGAATATACTAACGTAATTCTTCGGGAACTTCGTTATCCTCTTCTTCCATGACGTAATCGGGAATTTCGTTGGCTGCAATATGTTCAAGTGCAATCGAAGTAAGTTTACCCTTTAAAGATTTCTTTACCGTGAAAGGCAGATTGCTTAATCTTTGCACTTCCAGGTTTGCCAGAAGCAGGAAAAGATAGGTCATATTATTATTTTCAAGAAATTTCTCTACTAACATCTCATTAGCTTTATTTGTCATTTAACCTCCATAAAATATATCTTTTATATTTGTGAATCTTTTAACTTTTTTTTCCTCAACACAAATGATCTCGATCACATCGCGAACGGCTGTTTCAAAATCATCATTTATAACAAGATAATCAAAATGATCTATTTCTTCCATTTCCTTTCTGGCAGTTTGCAGTCGTGTTTCGATCTCCTCTTGGGAATCTGTTCCCCTGTCATTAAGTCGCTTTGTAAGTACACCAATATCAGGTGGAATTATAAAGATCGTTACAACCTCGATGTCTTGCTGCAATATCTGTCTGGCACCTTGAACATCGATATCCATAATGATATGCTTTCCCTTTTGCAGTTCACTTTCAATGAATTTGCGGGAAGTACCATACCAGCAGTCGTGCACATCTGCCGATTCAAGCAGATCACCGGCAGCTTGAAGTTCTTTGAATTCACTTTCCGAAATGAAATAGTAATCTACACCATTGCTCTCATTAATCCGTGGTTTACGTGTAGTGTAAGAGATGGAATAATCTACATCATCACATTCTTCAAGTACCCGTTTCAGGATAGCAGATTTACCTCCTGCAGAAGGTGATATCAGTATGATCAGAAAGCTTTTTTTATCAAATTTTGCCACGTTTGAATTCTTATTCTTCTATCAGTTTTGCGTATTCATTTGCTTTCAGTAATGTGTCCAGTTCGGTAGGATCGGAAAGCTTAATCTTGACTATCCAACCTTCTTCAAAGGCTGATTTATTGATGGTTTCCGGTGCATCTTCCAATGCTTCGTTTACTTCTATAACTTCTCCGCTTATAGGGGAAATAATATCTTCAACGGCTTTCACAGCTTCGATGGAACCCAGCGCTTCACCTTTTGTAAGTTCATTCCCAACTCCCGGTAATTCCACATAAACAATATCTCCAAGTTCATGCTGGGCGTAATCTGTTATGCCCATAACAGCAATATCGCCTTTCACATTCAACCACTCATGTGATTCTGTATATAGAAGATGTTCTAACGTCATTTTTCCTCCCGGATCATTAATTTTTTAGTGTATGCATTAAACATAAGGTTTATGTGTCAAGTTTTTATACTTATATAGTTTCTTAAAGAATTATTGTTATGTATTTTTATTAATGTTATAATTTAATATTCGAATTTAAATTTCTTTTCATTGAACAAAATCAAACAGGTATCAACTACTACCTCATCAAATAAAGTACCTCTGTTTTTGAGAATTTCATCCAGAGCGTATTCCACTCCCAAAGCCGGTCTGTATGGTCTGTGAGAGGCTATAGCTTCCATCACATCTGCTATGCTAATAATTCGTGCTTCCAGAATGATCTCTTTACCTTTTAAATGGTTAGGATAACCTTTACCGTTTAACCTTTCCTGGTGCTGTAATACAATATCGGCTATTGGCCAGGGAAAATCAATACCTTTCAGGATATCGTAGCCTGCCTGAGGATGTGTTTTTATCAAATTAAATTCTGCTTCTGATAAACTACCGGGTTTGCTTAAGATTTCCGAAGGAACATGAATTTTACCGATATCGTGTACATGGGCAGCAATGCGTATACCATTGATCTGATCTTTGGGCAAATCCATTTCTTCTGCAATTGCACAGGCCAGGCTGGAAACTCTTTTCTGATGTCCAGCAGTGTAAGGGTCTCGTATTTCCACAGCCGAAATAAGTCCGTTAACAGTATCTTCCAAAAGCTTCTGTAGTTTTTCATAACTATGTTTTAGTTCTGTAATATCGGTGGCAACTCCCAACACTACATCAGGTTTATCTGGTGAATCCAGAGGTACTTTGGTAGTTTGAAACCATCTTACATTACCGTCTTTCATAGTGTAAGATTCTTCCGGAATAAATATCGTCTGTTTTGTATTTATCACTTTTATGTCATCTTCATCGAATTTATCGCTTTCCAATTTACCTTTTTCATTATCTTGCACAAAATCTCTATCCGATCTTCCGATCATCTTTTTGGGAGTAGTACTGTAAATATCTGCTAGGGCTTTGTTTGCCATCACATATTTACCATCTTTGTCTTTTACAAAAATATAATTCGGAACTGTATCAATAACACGCCACAAGAAATTACGTATCTCCTTAAGGGTATTTTCCATCTTGGATTTATAGAAAGCCATCTCAATGGTAGCTCGCAGTTCTCGATCTTCAAACGGCTTTATAAGGTAACCATAAGGTGAAGAAAGAACAGCTTTTTTTAGAATTTTTTCATTGGAATAAGCTGTTAAAAAAATTATGGGGGTCAGAAGTTCATTATAGATTATTTCTGCAGCTTCCACACCATCTATTTCTCCATCTAGAACAATATCCATCAAAATCAGATCGGGTTTTCTTTTCCGAGCAATTTCGATAGCTTTTTCACCAGATGCTACAACACCGCAGATGTCATAACTAAAGGTAGTTAAAGTGCGTTTGATATCTACTGCAATGATCTTCTCATCTTCCACTATCAGAATAGATTTCGCCTTCATTTTCAATCTCCGTTACAAAATAAAACAACTTTGGAATAAAATATTTTTCATTCCAAACTATGCAAGATATTTTGTTATTTAAGTGAGTAAAAAATATAATGAAGCTAAGATTACCTCCAATTTTCTGTTTTGAAAACGACGTAATAAATGATCTTTTTAGTATTTTTTTATTAAAGCCTGAAATGAATTTATTGGATAAAATTTAAAAAAATTGACAAATATTGAACTGAAAGTGATTTGTCTCAAAGTGATTAAGTGTAAAGTACTTCTATTTTTTCTATCCGTTTATTATTAGGGAAAAATTAATAGTAGTGTTTAGACTAATTCGCATGGGATTTATCCCAAAAAAAACTAGGAGCAAAAGTATGTTAGAAGGTACCGTTAAGTGGTTTAATGAACAAAAAGGGTTTGGATTTATATCCGCAACCGATGGAAATGATTATTTTGTTCATCATTCAAGTATTTTGGGTGAAGGCTTTAAATCACTTCCCGAAGGTGCAAAAGTACAGTTTGAAGTTGAAGAAACCGATAAAGGCAAAAGAGCCGTTCAAGTTTCTCTAATATAAACCGTATTAGTACATCTTAAAAAAGCTCGATGAAAATCGAGCTTTTTTTTCGCCCTCATCCGTAGCGAAAGCGTTCGAGACACCTTCTATCATTCATCCTTCGTAGTATTACGGAGAACAGGCAGGAGAAGGGATTACGTTATTTTGCCACTACTAGATCACAGGGTTGATTCCCAATATTAATTTATTTGTTATGTCTCAAGTCCAGTTTCTCAGACTGGACTTCGGGCTTAAACCGGAGTTCAGAATGCATTTCTATATCCTCTCAAGTCCAATATCTCCGGCAACTACCGGATCACTTAAACTCGAGTCTGTACTTTTTTAAACCTTCCTATAAGTTTTAAGGTCTGCTTTTTTAAATATAATTTTGAATGAAGTTCCTTTTACTTTTTCCAATTTGAGTGTACTATCGAGTTGTTTGGTTAATGAATTTACCAGCAGCAATCCCAATGTTGGAGAATTTTCCAGATCAATTTCTCCATATATACCAATTCCATTATCTTTCACAATTAATGTATAGTTCTGGTTCTTAGGAGTACAACTTACGTTGATCTCTCCTTTTCTTCCTTTTGGAAAGGCATATTTAAGGGAATTGCTGACAAGCTCGTTAATAATAAGACCACATGGAATTGCCGTACTAATATCCAATAAAATATCTTTAATATTAATCTTCATTTTAATTAAATCGGAGCTGGCTCCATAAGAAATAAATATCTGTGTAGTCAATTTTCTTACATAATCTTTAAAATCGATATTAGCCAGATCTTTGGAACGATATAAAGCATCGTGGATGAGTGCCATGGTTTTTACACGGTCCCTACTGTTTTGGAAAAGTTCCAATGCTCTTTTATCTGTGATATGTGCAGATTGTAATTTAAGCAGGCTGGAAATTATCTGCATATTGTTTTTTACACGATGATGAACTTCCTGCAGCAGGATTTCTTTTTCTTCCAGGTCCCTTTTTATTTGTTCATCCGCCTGTTTATGTTTAATGGCAAGAGCAATTTCATCCGAAACAAAAGAGAGAATTACCATATCCTTTTCAGTATACAGATTGGGCTTATCATAGCTTTGAACCACAATTACGCCAATTACCTGGTTTCCAATTTTCAATGGTACTCCAAGCCAGATCAATGATGGAGTTCCAATTATTTCAATTTTTCCTTGTTCGTTTAATTCATCTTGAAGTTTACGTGGAGCGAATAAAGGCTTTCCTAATTGGATTACATAATTAGTAAGAGTCTTACCAGCAGGAAATGTTTCATGATTATCTTTTTCATCAACATCAAAAGGAAGAGAGATCATACCAGTTTTTTCATCGTATAAGGCAACATAGAAATTGGTGGTATCAATTACCTCTCCCAGAAATTCTCTAATCTTGCTGTAGAGATCTTGCATTTTATCCGTTGTATTCAAAGCATTGGAAATATTAAATAATGTTTTTTGTACTTTCTCTGCTTGTTTGCGTTCGGTTAAATCCATATCCATACAAAATAATGCAGGTTCTTTTCCAGATTGTTTCACAAAAGCATGACTGGAATATACAGTAACCGGTTTCCCATTTTTGCGTATTAAAGTTAATTCAGCAGCAGGGGGCATTTCACCGGTTTTTGCACCGTTTTTGATTATTTTTTGAACTTTATCTCTCATTTCAGGTGGAATAATAAGTTCAACTAAATTTTTTCCGATCGCTTCTTCTGCTGTATAACCATATATCAATTCATTTGCTTTGTTCCAATAATTAATAATTCCATCAGGATTATATCCCTGCACTGCAACTGTAGGTACATTCTCTAATAGTTTTTGAAATCTTTCTTCGCTTTCTTTTATGGCTTCTTCTGCTTTTTTGCGTTCCGTGATGTCCAAGGCATACGTAATAATTACTTCCTGACCCAGATAAAAACCTTGTTGGGAACGTACAATTTTAGGAAATACTTCGCCATTTTTTCTGATACCCCAGAAATCATATTGCCGGGGTTTACCATTAAATGCATCCTCGACAAATCCGATTATCTTTTTCATATTATTCTTACCCGGAGCTGATAAAAATTCAGGTGTTTTCCCAATGAAAAATTCCTTGGGATAACCATACATCTCCACAGCTCCCTGATTTACATCAAGAAAGCGACCTTCCCTGTCTTGAATGTAAATTGCATCGGTTGCATTGTTAAAAAGATCTCGATAATTCTTCTCAGATTGTTTTAATGCTTCTTCTGCTTTTTTACGCTCGGAGATATCGATTATGATCCCTCTTATACCAACAGGTTTGTTATCTTTTAGAATACAACTTGAGTATATCAAGACCGGAAATGTAGTACCGTCTTTTTTTAATGCAGTATATTCAGGACTTCCCAAAGCTTTTCCAATTATTATATTCTGAATATTTTCTTTTGCCCTTTCTATATCTTCCGGAATTAACGTTTGAAAAACATTAATACCTTTATCATAATCTTTTTTTGAATATCCAAAAGAAGCAAATGCGTGCTTGTTCACAAATGTAAGATTTCCTTGAACATCTATTTCATAAACTATTTGCGGTAATAGATTTGCCATTTCCCTGAATTTTTCTTCGCTTTCCCGCAGTGCTTCTTCTGCTTTCTTTTTCTCAGTTATATCTCTGGCAACCGAAAGAAGTTGTTTTCCCACAATGTTTACAGTACTTTGCATAAAACGCCAATTTCCGGTTTTATCTTTAAAGCGAAATTCAATTGTCTCACTCATTTCAGATTCTTTTCCTGTGAGAAGTTTCTTTATTTTCAGATTAACATATTTCTTCAATACAGGAAACAATGCTTTTTTATCTTCAGGATGAATAAAATCGAAAAAAGACTTACCGAGCAGGTCTTCGGAATTATAACCAAGAACGGATTTTACTGAAGGGCTCACATAGACGTATTTCGCTTTCAGGTCGAATGTAATTAGAGCAATATTATCATTTGTGTTTTCTGCAATTAAGCGGAATTGTTCTTCCGACTTTTTCAGAGCTTCTTCTGCCAGTTTCTTTTTTTCATTCTCTACTTTGATTTTAATGGCATTTTTTACTGCATGTCCCAGGTGTATAAGCCGATCTTTCAGCACATAATCCCAGGCACCCCAGCGCATACATTTTATTGCTGTTTCTTCATTTAAGGTACCGGTTACAATGATGAATGGAATTTCAGGACATTTCTTTTTTGCTATATCAAGAGCATCCAATCCTGTGAATTGAGGCATGGAATAATCTGATAAGATCAGATCCGGTTGGAAATTTTCAAGTTCGTTGAGAAAATTCTTTTCATCTTGAACTATTCTGGATTCAAATTCTTTATTAGTTTTCCTTAATTCCAACTTAATAAGTTTGGCATCGGATAGATTATCTTCCACTATTAAGATCTTCAGCAGTTTTTTCATTTTAACCTCATATCTTCTTTGTTTTTGACTCGTAAGTTTACGACGAGTCGAGAAAACATCTGGTGTGTTACACCCATCTTACATAATAAATAAAACAGACCAGACTTCATGAATGCTGCTTAATTTTTTATACAATAATCATTTAACATATACTATATTTTGAAATTTATTTATTATTTAATTTCTATACGATTGAAAGTGTGTTTTGCTTTATTTAAGTCAAGTGAAAAAATTATTCGTTCACAAATTGCATTTGGGCATTTCGCTGGTTTAGATATGTTACCAAAACCATACGTTTTTTATTTTTTACCTTTTTAACATTATTGTTCAATTTACTCCAATCATTACCGAAGAACCGGCAAATCAAATCTCATAAATCTTTCTCAAATGGTATAATGAGGTTTTTCACCTGATTTCTTTAGAAGTTCATTAATTTCTTTTTTTAATTCAATCATTCTCAATTCTCTGTCTACAGCAATTTTATTAAAGGCTTCTAATTGCTGATTTCTCTTTTTGAGTTTCTCTTCAGCTTCCCAGCGCTCGGTGATGTCACGGACTGTTGCTTGTAATAACGCTTTACCTTGCAATTCAATTTTAGTTAACAAAACATTAGCGAAAAATTCTTTTCCATCTATTCGCTTATGTTTCCATTCAAAGAAATGAGAATCCTTTTCCCATGCAAATTGCATCATTTGTTTAGCTTTTCTTTTAGATAAAATTCCATCAGGTTGATATTCAGGAGATAGATCTATGGGATTTTTAGAAATAAGCTCTTGTTCATCTTTGCAGTTAAACATTTTCACAGCAGCAGTATTTCCACTGATATATCCCTGTTCCTTTGTTAAGATCATAATTGCATCTCTGGAAGAATCATAGAGAGTTCTATATTTATTCTCACTTTCTTGCATAGCAATTTTATTTTCTAATTGCTTTCGTAAAAGACCTGCTGCTAATACACCACCAATAAGACAAGCAATAATAAACGCAGTTCTTACATAAAGGGTATATGAAGGAATATTCAAAGCAAGTAGATCAATGAATGATTTATCAGTGTAAAATGAGAGAGAGCTAAAAAAACTATCAAAAACCCAGAATAAAGCACCAAGCAGGAGTGAAGCACTTATAATATAGTTTGTATTCGATTGAACAGGTTCTTCTTTTAATTTGAAAAATCTTCTAATATGTCTAATATTTAGCAACACATCAGCTAAAAGTAAAACAATAAAACCCACAGCTGCTTGTTTTATTGCCACAAAAATTGAAAAATCCATGGGAATTGTATTGGGAGCATTTGAACACCAATTCCAGGGTGGTGGATTTAATGTGATTGCCCATCTACTTATGGTTAATAAATTTATAGTGCTGAGAAGGCGGAATGGAATTTCCACGATGTACATACTCAGCCACCATTTATGAACTTTTTGTTTCTTACGTAAGTTTGCACAAAATCCATGCCAGAGAATCCAAAGTGTAAATGGTGGTGCTACCAGGAATATCGCATAACCGTTACTTGGTCCCCACAGCCACCACATAGTCTGACAGCCACCAGTCAGTGCAGACAGTAATCCGTATTTCCAACCCCAGCTTAAGGTTATCAGCATGGGAAATAATAAACCCAGTAAAATTGCAGCTGTGTATTCTCCAAATGGAAAAATTATTGTATGAAAATTAACGAAGAATCCAAGCAATCCAAAAATGATTGAAATTAAAATTTTATAAATATTATCTTTAACCTTAAGTTTATACATTTTTCCTCCTGATAAATTCCTCGTTAATTATCCCCTCATCAGCCCGATAGCTGCCGGATACCTTCTCCTAACTCAACCTATTGCCTGCACCGTCGTAGTTTAAGGAAGTGTAAAGACAGATCGCGAGCTGTCTCTTCGAATCTCGGCAGACTGGAGTTCAGGCTTGACTGGACTTCAGAATGCAACCTTCCGTAAGCCTTTTCGTCTCAAGTCCAGTTTCGCTTTGCTCCTCTGAACTCGAGTCAGTACTCTTTTAAACCTTACCGTAAGTTTTAAGTTCTGTTTTCTTAAATGTAATTTTGAACGAAGTACCTTTTACTTTTTCCAATTTAAGTGTACCATCAAGTTGTTTTGTTAATGAATTTACCAGCAGCAATCCCAATGTCGAAGAATTTTCCAGATCTATTTCTTTCAATATGCCAATTCCATTATCTTTCACACGTAATGTATTAACCTTGTCTTTATAAGTAAAACTTATGCTTATCTCTCCTTTTCCTTTTGGGAAAGCATATTTGAGAGAATTACTGACAAGCTCGTTAATAATAAGTCCGCAGGGGATTGCCATATTAATATTCAATAAAACATCCTTAATGTTAATCTTTATTTTAATAAGATTGGAATTGGCTCCATAAGAAATGAATATTTGTGTAGTCAATTTTCTTACATAATCTGCAAAATCGATATTGGCAAGATCTTTGGAACGATATAGAGCATCGTGAATGAGTGACATTGTTTTTACGCGATCACGACTGTTTTGGAAAAGCTCTAATGCTCTTTTATCTTTGATGTGTGCAGATTGCAATTTGAGCAGGCTGGAAATTATCTGCATATTATTCTTTACGCGATGATGAATTTCCTGTAAAAATACTTCTTTCTCTTTGAGGTCTTTTTTGATTTGCTTCTCTGCTTTCTTACGCTCTGTAATGTCATGCCCCAGAACAATAATACCTTTCCGTTCACCACTTGGATAAAAAATAGGTACTTTAGCTACATCGAAAACACGAACTGAACCATCGGGATCAGAAACAGATTCTTCTCCGTGAATAAGACTTCTATCCTTCCAGGCTCTTGCATCAGATTCTTTGCAGGTAAGGAATGAAGCCTCAAGCTTACTATTAAGTTCTGCCAATTCGGAATCATTTTTCCCACGATAATCTATACCCTCAAGTTGAAAAATACGAATGCTGGCATCATTAGCTTTGAGCCAACGACCATCTCCATCCTTAAAGCAAACAAAGTCTGGCATGGAATCAATTAAAGTTTGCAACTGCTTCTCACTTTCCTCCAGAGCCTTTTCCGCCTGTTTGCGCAGAATCACTGTTCCCAGTTGGGCTGCCACCGCTGAAACAAGTTTAATCTGACGCTCATCTTCAGGATGTGGCGTGGTCGTATAGAACACGAGCACGGTCAGCACCTGACCATTGCTGATGATGGGAACACCCAACGCAGCTTTGAGTCCCGCATCCTTAGAGGGTTTGGCACGGAGATATATTTCTTCTGATAAGCTGGCAACATCATTCTGCCATTCCAACTGCATCAATTGCCAGACTCGTCCCGGTAATCCGACTCCCTGGGGGAATGTAAACTGTTTACTCAACTCTATGAAGCACTTAAGACGCTCGTTATGTTCGCTGCTGTCGTCATAATAGCCAAGACAATACTCAAGAGAGGTTTTATCATGGTTTGGTATCCATGCCTCCCCCATTACCCATCCGGTATGTTCACACGTCAAACTTAGAGCGGTATTGAGCGCTTTTTCAAAATCCGACGCTTCGCTGATAGCCATTGTAAGTTTCTGCAAAAGGCGAGTTTCCATTTCCGACTTCTTCCTGGCTTCCTCCTTTTCCATATTGTGAAGAGCGAATGATATATCGGAAGCCACCTCCCTCAAAAGATCCTTCTCCTTCTCGTCAACATCCACATCGGGTGAAAAAGATACCGCGAGCAGCCCGAAAAGTCTGCCTTCGTGCTCAATGCGGATGATCGCTGCTTCTTTGTCGGCATATGCGTCTTTTAAGGAACAATCCCCGCACTCGTCAGACTTATTCACGAGTAAAACCATCTCTTTACGTGCCAGGGCGTTTCTGATACAGGAAGGGTGGTCACCACCCATCATCTGCTCCTCGAAGAGAGAAACATCTTTCCCGAAACTGGAACTTGTTACTTTACTAATGATATCGCCATCTTCCAGGAGCCCAAACCATACGGAATCATAGCCACGTGCATCTACCAGGATGTCGCATACTTTCTGAAGTAGGCGATCCCTGTCCTTCTCCTTCACTATCAACTGGTTGACATTCCTAATAGCCCTGAGAACGCTGTTCAGGTGTTCTATGTGCTGCTCTGCCTTTGTACGCTCGGTGATTTCAACCGAAAGGTGAGCAGTTCTTTCTTTAACCTTCATCTCCAGCTCTTCGTTTAATAGTTTAAGTGCCTTCTCAGCTTGTTTACGTGCTTCCTCCAATTCTATATCGTGCAGGGCGAAACCGATATCTCCAGCCACTTCTTTGAACATTGCTTGTTCAAAAGCATCATCTGCCATCTTGGCGGGAGTTGAAACAGATAGAATGCCATAGATTCGACTATCATGTTCTATGCGAACTGTCATGGCTACACTATCGTTGTATGTACTTACCAGAGGACAATCAGGACAGCTGGCACTGACATCCTTGAATATAACGATGCCTGATTGCTCAAGTGCATTTTGTCCGCACTGCGTGAACTCTCCTTGTTTCATCATTTCAATTACTGGAAAGAAATGCTCCTCCAAACCAGCTTCTACAGCAGTTATGAACTTCCCGTTTTTATCCACAAGTGCAATCCAGGCGCTATAGTATCCCCTGGTATCGATGAGGTTCTCGCATACCTTCTTAATCAGGCGGTCAAGGTCTTTTTCCATGACGATGAGTTGATTGACGTTTTGTATTCCACGCAGGATGGCATTGAGATGGTTAGACTTCTCCTGCTCATTTGCAATCCTCTCACTTAGCATAGCAACTACAAATGCGATAACTATAAACATAATAGCTCGAAGGTAATCATTTGCATTGATAAATTCTTCTCTAATAAAATTGTGGCTTAAAATTAATAATACAACTAAAAATATCGCTACAAACAGACCTTTTCTTCTGTACCATAAAGCTGCTAAAATAATTGGGATATAGAAAAAATGTGTAAAAACAGTACCTGTTTTTAGATGAAAATGAAAATAAACTGTAAGAAAAGAACAAATGAAAGTTAGAAGTATAATTGTTGAAATTCTGAGTCGTTCCCTGTTTTTATCTGAATAAGTCATAGTCCACTCCCTTTTTGTGCTGAGAAATCTTTAAAAGAGATATTATATTAAATTTTTTTTCTTGAACTATCTTATATTAAATTAATAATTTTTGTGTCAATTAAATTTTTTCCCTGAATTCAATACCCTGTTTTAAAAGGGGAATTCATCTTTGCATAATTGCTACTGCTTATGAATTCGAGTATTTTCCATTTAATATCCGGTAGAAATGGCAAAACCTATAGCAAACCAGCAGCAAACCACCAATGTAACGGAAGCACCATAATAAAATACAGGTTTGTTGATCCTGATGCTTACTACTGAGTTCTTCAGTTTTTCTCCAAGAATGTATCCCATTGGAAAAAACAATCCTGAAAAAACCATCCAGACCAGACCTTTCTTGAAAAGATAAGATACAAACCCGCTTAAATGAGAATATGATAGAAGATTCGGACAAGGAGCTAATTTCATTCCTGCAAAATAGAAAACTACTGCTGCTGAAAATCCGGCTATCAAACCTGTAAAGATCTTGAACTTGAGATTTTCATCTAATTTCCTGCTGAACACAAATATAGCTCCTGTAAGTGTAAAACCATTGATTAGAACAGCCAAACAGGAATTTACTTTGCACATAATCGAAACCTGTAAAATTGGAACTACAAGTTGTTTGCATAGTATTGCTACAAAGGCGATTCCCACGAGTATGAAATATTTTTTATAAATTCCGGAAGCCATACCCATTAAATACATTCCCATACCAACTAAAATACCTGTTCTAAACGGAATTCCTGTCTGCTTTAGAAATTCACTGAAAATCACCTCGGAAAGTCCCCACAAAGAACCCAAAACCAGAATGAGAATAAGTATATCAATCGGTTTAAAATTTTCTTTTATTCGCACTTTATTCCTCCCTCATTTTCCTCGTGATGAATAACTGAACAATTTAAAATCATTTTTTTTCCAATTCTTATCACAAACCAGCACCCACAGACAATTCCATTAATAAACAGAATCTGAGCGAGTTCTATGAGTGCCGATATTCATTTTTTAACTCGTTTTAAAAGGCTGTTTTTATGGTATTTGAGTCAAGATAAAAATTAACGGGTTGACAATAAATTAACTGAAAACCATTTGACACCCAATGATTAAGTGTAATTAATTCTTCTATTATTTTACCCGGTTTTATTATTGGGAATATACATAGCAGTATTTAGACTTATTCGCATGGGATTTATCCCATAAAAAAATCAAGGAGTATAGTATGTCTCAAGGTACAGTAAAGTGGTTTAATGAACAAAAAGGATTTGGATTCATTTCATCTGAAGATGGAAAGGATTATTTCGTTCATCACT
>JAUXIJ010000129.1 GCA_030621085.1 Candidatus Cloacimonadota bacterium
GGAAAAATTAACTGTTCCTAGCCGTCATATATTCGGCTGTGTTTGAATATCGAAATTAGCTTTTTTAAACAATAAGGTTTCTCAATCATACAATATGTTGTTTAATGTTTTACATATGCTGCGTGACTCCGCAGATACGCTTGTTCAACAGAGTTTCCATGCATGCTAAAGCATGGAAACTCTTATTATGTTAGCAGCTGTTTTTCATTTACCATAGTGCCAAATGTCACCATACTTTTTTTGTATAAAATTGAAAGAAGAGAAAACAAAAAAGTCTTCCCCTCTTTCATTTTCCGTGTCCCATTAAAAAAAAAATCTTTCCATAATTTTTGTCAACTTTGATTGTTTTGAGTTTCATGCAAATCTTTGTAGAGAGTTATATATTCACGAACAACCTTTATTGACCTTCTTGTGATATCTTTGATTTCCGTTTCTGTTAAACCTTTTTTGATCAGCTTTCTGATCTGCTCATACTGCCTGATATAGCGATCAACTGCATCCTGGCTGTGAGATGTTTTCAAAACTATATCAGCAGGTGACATGCCTTGCTCATAAAGTGAAATGATTATCGCCTTATGTGTGGGAAGGCTGCCCATATCCATAACATAACCCTTCAAAGGTGGAATTTTTCCAGTCTCATTTACATAGATTTTCAAATATCTTTGAATCGTATTCAGACTTCTGTTCAAAAGTACACTCAATTCAGCTCCACTCAATAAACCACCTTGTTCCTTCGCTGATTCAAGTAGACGGATCATCGTTTGGATTTCACGCTTCTCGCAATGCTTGTAATTGCTATTCTTATGGCCATTCCTGTAATAAATTCGATTCTCTACACTATCTTCCGTAATCAATGGTAAGATCACGGTTACGCTATTGTAATCTTCAGTCTTTTTCCCATAATTAGGACGTTGACCATCATCTTTGGTAGTACGAAATACTATCTCTCCCATGCCTACTTCATGCTGAGAAAGATAAAACTCTGAATGAAGCTGTTCTATATCTTCAGACAGCATGGAAAGGATTTTTCGTGAACCTAATATCTTGTATTCACTTTCCAATAGATTGATCAAGGCACTGCGAAAATTACGTTTATTGATGCTTTCATAGCGGTCTATGGTCTTCATACTCATTCTGCCCCCGTAACTGCCGCTCGTAAGCCATCGTGACTTATCGTTTTTTTTAGCCCACTACCATATTGTGACTGCTCCAGAAGGATTGTTAAATGTTGCTGCATTATTGAACTCTTTTTTACGTTAGCTATAATTTGTCGATATTGACTAATCAAAGGCACCGATAAACCGGTAACAAGGGCAATCTCTTTAGTCTGTTTGATGCCGTAATGTATGCTCATCAATACTTTGCTAAAACTCTCCAGATAACGTTTGATGGCTGATATGCTGTGTTGTGTTTTGCGTTTAATCTCTGTATAGGTAAAACCATTCAAATGAAGATTTATGATCTGATTTTTATGGGTCTGGCCCCGGCCAATATTATGAAGAACCCCACGGGTAATGACTTCTATACCTAATGAACGGATGGCCTGGATGTCACGTTTGATAGTACGGATGCTGCAATGAAGACAATGACTTAAATCTTCCTGACTCAAAATGCCACCTTGTTCTATGGCCTCTTCTGTTATACGTTGGATGATTATGCGCCGTAAACCTGGACGACCAAAAACTTGAAGAGCTTGCAGATCTTCTGTACCATTATCCACTATTAAGGCTACTCGTCGCTTCTCGACTCGTGCCAGTTGTTTACCACTTTTCTCTTCCAAACCTGCTACGACAACTTCGATTTGACCTTGCTGGTAATGTTCGCCTTGATATAAACTCTGCTTCGCTGTTTGAAGGATTTGTTCACTTAAACGTGGGGAGAGTTCATATGAGTGTTGCAACTCATATAAAAAATCTCCCTCAAAACTCTTTAATTCATACCTATGATAAGCATTAACATCTCTTCTCATCTATCCCTCCTTAACCGTCTAATTATAATATAATCAAACTGGGGGGACATTTGGCACTATTTCAATAACAAACATTTTTTCACTGCTTCAGTTTTGCCATTTACATCCAATTTGTAGAAATAAATTCCTGAACCAACTCGATTACCATTGAAATCTCTTCCATCCCAGACAATAGAATGCTCTCCTGCCGGAAGTACTTCATTAACAAGTGTTTTCATTTTCTGACCCTTCAAATTGTAAATTACTAATTCGGTGTTTTTCTCGGTGTTATCGGTTGTAAATCGTATTGTTGTATCAGGATTGAAGGGATTAGGGTAATTCCATATAGAAGCATTTGTAAAAACTATTTGCTCATCTTCTGCTTCTACTCCCTGCCATTCGTATGCTCCCATATCAATACAATCACCATAGATTCTGGGATTACCTGCAAGATCGGTTTCTGGTAAATTTATATAATCCGGAAGCTCCATTGTACCTGCATCTATGCAAGCTGAACTATCAGATAATGCATAGAAATAATCAGCACCTGGTCCTAACCAGAATGGATCTGAATATAAATTATCCCCATACCAGTTGATTTCTCCATCACCCACAAAACAAACATTTTCTTCACCATCTTCCAATAGTGAATTATAAATATTTATTGTTGAGTTATCATCCATTATAAGCAAGGTGTAGTAATCATTATCATAGATAATGCTGTTGTAGATCGATACTGTTGAATTATCATTTGCACTTACACAAGCTCCTCCTGCATATTGGATAGTATTATCACCAAATGTGCAATTTACTAAATCCGTAACTAAATTAGTTTTTATGTTTAGCCCTGCCGCACCACCCATACCGGTTTGAGGATTGTAAAAATCACTATGATTTCCGCTGATTTCGCAATTTATCATTTGTGCTTGATAATTTCCCGCAATATTTAAATGACCGCCTAATATTATTCCACCGCCACCATCTTCAACTGATCCAGGAAGATTATTACTTATTCTTGAATTTACGAAAGAAATGTTTAAAACAGGATTTGAATTTTGATGATCGGCTTCTATA
>JAUXIJ010000032.1 GCA_030621085.1 Candidatus Cloacimonadota bacterium
TCCATCAGAACCTACTGTTGGTATAGAATTGGAGAAATCAAAAGGTGCTCCGCCGATGTCTCGTTCCCAATTTACACTACCACTGGTATCCACACAAGCAAGAAAGTAATCAAAAGCAGTGGCGTGTTGGGTGTATAAACAAGAACCATCAATGGACATTGCAACACTTGCCTCATCGCCTCCTACTCCTGTGTTGTAAGACCATTTCAAATTACCTTCAGTGTCGATTGCATAAAGATTCCCAGCAACTGCATAGCTCGTCCCATCAGTTCCTATAAGAATGGGAGAATCAATGCCATAACTACTTCCTGAAAAGGTCCATTTTAAATTGCCATAGGTGATAGAATCCTCAATAGCATAAAATATATTGTCGGAAGAGCCGAAATAAATTGTGCCGTCCTCTCCAATTGCGGGCGAGGAAAGAACTTCCCCGTATGTGGTATAAGTCCATTTGAGACTGCCGTCATGGTTTATTGCATAGAGATAACCATCCATACATCCGAAATATATGGTCCCATCCTCGGCTATAGCTGGTGATGACCAAAATATATTGTCTCCAACAGTGTAGGTCCAGAGTGTATCTGATGTATCAGGACCAATATAGGGACATCTACCAGTCCTTTGATTGTCATATTGAAAAGTCGACCACATCGGTTGTGACCAAACTAATGTAGTAAAAACATAAAAAATCATGCATATCATTAGAAAAAATCTCTTCAAATTACTCATAAATTCCTCCTTTTTTTTTGGATCTGTATAAATTACCTGCTTCCAACCCCCACTATCTCCCCCTATTTAGGTGGAGAATTAAAGAGGGGATCAAGATCATTTCACCAACACCATTTTCCTTGTTTCTTTTATGCTTTCTGCTTTCAAATTAATAATAAAAAAAGATTCCTGAGTCACAAAATTACTATATTAACATTTCAATACACACTTAAAGCTGAGTTCACTAAATCATTAAAAAATGAGAAATAGAATAAAGGTGTCAAGGTAAATAGTATTTGATAATATAAAATATCCGGCTTCATTAGAACTACACCGAGACAGGAAAGAGCCGTTACTGCCTAAAATTTAGGTCTTAAACTTTAGCAACGGCTCAATGGGTTTGAAAGCACCCTTATACAAAATAATGCTAAAAATAAAGATGTCAAATGAAAGAGATTTGAAGATTGAGTAATGAATTGATGTTGTAATGGTACAATGTAAAAAAAAAGCTGCTGACAAACGGCTTTGTAACGAAGTTATAATTAATTTTAGATTAATTCAATTATCTTTGGGGGAGTTAGAACTTTTCCCACCGATACCACTTTTTCATCAATCACCAATGCAGGAGTTATCATCACACCATAATTCATAATCTGATTCAGATCCGTAACTTTTTCGACTGTGATATCTCCACTTAATAAGTTGATCGCCTGCCTGGCATTTTCTTCTAATTTTTTACATTTCGAACAGCCGGAACCTAATACCTTAATGATCATTTTATTTCTCCCTTCTTAGAAAAATGTTCCAAAAATAATACCGGAAAGCGTTGCCATTATCACAACAATCGAAACAAAAACAACTGTCTTTTTTGTTCCCATCACACTGCGGATAACCAGCATATTAGGAAGTGATAGCGCAGGACCTGCCAGCAGTAGTGCCAGCGCCGGACCCTTTCCCATTCCGTTTCCGATCAAGCCTTGCAGAATAGGAACCTCCGTAAGCGTGGCAAAATACATGAAAGCACCGCTGATGGATGCAAAGAAATTTGCCCAGATCGAATTCCCACCCACCAGAGTAACAATCCAACTTGATGGGATCAATCCCTCATGACCGGGTCTTCCCAGAAATGAACCGGCGATTAGAACTCCCAGAAACAATAAAGGCAGTATCTGTTTGGCAAAACCCCATGTTGCAGAGAACCAATTTCCCAACTCACCTTCTGATGTGCTGGTGAAATATGAAAGTCCAATCATTCCGGTTACAAATGTTATCAACGGGTTCCCTTTGAAGATGATATGAGCTGAAATAACAGCAATTGCGGTAATGAGTATTTTCCACAATTTCATTTTGAATATTCGGTTGAGAACAATTCCGAAAAGAATTCCGAGAATTGCTGTAATGATCCATTTTGCATTATATATTGCAGCCCATAATCCTGCATCGATTGATGGTTTTCCCCAGTTCGCAAAGATCAGGATGAGAACCATAATTCCAAAATGAATAATTTCCTGCCAGAGAGGTCGTGATACTTCAGGTTCGTGCATTATTAATTGTTGCTTTACCTTTTCCGTTTCTTCTTTACGGAAAATAAACGCCATTATTAAACCAATAATCACACTGAAAACAATCGCTCCCACAGCTCGCGCAACACCAAGTTCAACTCCAAGAACTCTTGCTGTTAAAATAATAGCTAGAACATTGATGGCAGGACCGGAATAAAGAAAAGCAGTTGCCGGACCAAGACCTGCTCCTCTTTTATAAATTCCGCTGAATAACGGTAAAATAGTGCAGGAACATACTGCCAGAATTGCACCGGAAACAGATGCAACTGCGTATGCCACTACTTTTTTAGCACTCGCTCCCAGGTACTTTATCACTGCCGCCTGACTGATAAAAACACTGATGGCACCTGCAATGAAAAGTGCAGGAAGTAAACATAAAATCACATGAAGTTGTGCATACTCTTTGAGCATATGCAAAGCTTCCATGATAGCATTCTGGAACCTTATCGAGTTTACAGGCAAAAAGAAAGAAAGCAGAAATCCACCGATCATTAACAGCAGAACTTTCCATTCATCTTTCCATTTCATATTTAATCCGATTTATTCAATTATTTGTTTCGCAGATTCAAAGTTGGACTGGATAACGTTCATAACACAACTGAAAATATTAAGAACACAACTACACCTCAATGTGTAATAAACCATATTAGAACGCTTTTCTGCTGAGATTATCCCTGCATTTTTGAGAACAGATAAATGTTTGGAAACTGTTGAAATGTCCGCCCCGATCAGATCAGTAAGTTCGCAAACACAGTGTTCATTTTCATTCAATTTATCTATTATGAACATTCGCGTTGGGTGTGCCAGAGCTTTGCTGATCTTAGCCATTTCCTGATATTTAGCATCGATTCTATTATTCATCATCACCTCACTCATTGCCTATTTGGCAAAACTGCCAAATAGTGTCAAATAAAAAAAGAATTTCTAAGAATTATTTTTATTAAGATGAGAACACGATTTTAACACAATTAAAGGAATTGTATAGGTTATTTCATTAATACCATTTTTTTTATTATTTCACGATTATTATTCCTGATTCTGTAAAAATAAATACCTGATGATACTTGTTCTCCAAAGTCATCATTTCCATTCCAGACAACTGAGTGATCTCCGGCTGAGAGCTGACCACTGACAAGCTGCTTAACTTTCTGTCCTTTGATGTTATAAATATCTATAGTCACAAACGAGGATCCGTCTGAGCCGGACACAGCGTTTTGTGTTACTGAAAATGAGATCGTTGTTTCTGGATTGAAGGGATTGGGAAAGTTCGCAGCATCCAGTAAAGTTGAGTAAAAAATAATATCTTCTGCCGATATTGGGCCATTCGTATAACCAGGAGTAGGATTCATTTGACCCCAATGGTTAGCTCCATTTGGTTGCCTTCCGAATGAAATATCAGTAGTTTGTTCTTCGAAAACAATAGAGTCGATTATCGATGTGAAATCATCTGTATATAAACCTATTTCCTCTCCATTTGCAGATAATTTAATATCCAGATGAAGTACACCGTCTCCTATATCTTCATCAGCCCAGAGAAGTAAGAATTCTCCCGGCTGGATCGTTGTGGAATCAGGTTGAGTATCAGGTATTCTATATTTTGCCGAATCTAAATCATCGGTAATGTACATTCCTCCAATATCTACTGGATAAATTTCTGCATTATAAATTTCTATCCAGTCATCATAATCACCCTGAGGGTCGGCAATGGTCTCAGCATTACTTGCCATGAATTCATTAATATAAATTGTTGGAGGTATCTGCACAGGCTGAATCTGGAAATCATATAATGAAGCAACGGAGTTATGTAATCCGTCATGAAAATACATTTCCAGAAAAATATTATTTAACTCATCAACAGTAATAAGCAACCAATGATGGTCATTGTAAGATAAAGGAGGATAAAAAGCTCCTCCAGTATCACCACCTGCACCCGCAGTAGTTAAATAATAAATTCCATTCAGATCATGCCTGTAGTAATCACGATGATGCCCATTAAAATCAGCTACAGCTTCATAAAAGCATAAACTATTGTGAAATGCTTCATAACCTATGTTATTAAATCCACCACCATGGTGATCTCTAATGATCGACACATGATTAAATGCAAATATGTTTTCCGGAGCTGTACTTAACCAAACACCCACAGAATCCAGTTGAGTTTCATTTATATGATAATACATATGCTCAGGGTGCTGAACATTATTAATTGCAATAAATCGGCTGTTCCCATAATCAAAATAGTAATCAAACTCGGGATCAATATATTCCATATAATATTCAAAAGAATAATTGGCATAAAGATCATGGTTCCCTGGAAGAGAAAAAAATGGAATTCCTGTTACATCCATCCAATTTGTAATACATTCGTTGTAGGCTATAAAACCTTCTTCAGAGCCGCATTCAGTTAGATCTCCACAGATAATAATAAAATTTGGAGGATTTGGTAATACGCTAATCTGTAATAATATTTCAAGAAATGTTGGGTTAAGAAGTTGACCATAGTAGGGTTGAGAATCACCCATTACAATAAAAGAAAAGGGGTAGGAAACCTGCATCTGCGAAAGCAAGCTGTCAGCTTTTAGATTTGAAGGTATAGCGTCACTCTTCTGTGGATTGATAATAAATATTATCAGAATTAATAATACAATATTTAAATATTTCATTATTTCCTATGCTATTTAATTTTAAAATATAAATACTTAAACAAATTTTCCAAATTATTTCCTTATCCAACCACGCCTGCATCAATCAGATCATGCATATGCAGCATACCTACTGGAATGTTTTCTTCATTAACAACTGGCAGCATAGTGATCTTATTTTCTTCCATCAAGTTAAGAGCATCCACAGCCAGTATTTCGGGATGAACCGATTTTGGATCCGCTGTCATCACTTCTATAACCGCAACATTCAAGTCTGTAATTCCTTTTGCCAATATTCTTCGCAGATCGCCATCAGTAACGATGCCAACCAGCTTCCCATTTTCATCCACAACATTCGTGCAGCCAAGCCCTTTGGAAGTCATTTCCAGAATTGCTTTATCCATTTTTACATTATTCTGCACGAGTGGATTTGCTTTTTCCGAATGCATCAGGTCTGATACTTTATAGATAAGCTTCTTCCCAATGGTGCCGCCAGGATGGAACCTGGCAAAATCGGATTCCTTAAAATCTTTCTTTTTTAGAAGTGCAACGGCAATTGCATCTCCCAGAGCAAGGGCAACTGTGGTACTGGCTGTAGGAACCAATCCGAAAGGTTCATATTCTTTTGGAACAAAGCAATCAATAACAACATCGGAATTTTTTGCCAGCTTTGAATTTATATTACCGGTTATGGCAATTAACGGGATTTTATTGAATTTAATATATGGAATAATGGAAACAAGTTCCGGTGTATTTCCACTTTTTGAAACAGCAATAACCACATCATCTTTTTGAAGAATACCCAGATCTCCATGAATTCCTTCGGCAGCATGCAGGAAAATAGCAGTTGTACCAGTACTGGAAAAAGTTGCAGCTATCTTTCTGGCAATAATGCCCGTCTTCCCCATTCCGGTTACTATAATTTTACCCTGACAGTTGAAAAGGAGATTCACAGCTTTCTCTACATTTTCATCTATTCGTTCTGCAACATTCTTTATTGCTTCTGCTTCCAGATTCAGTTCTTTTTTTACAAATTCTATTATGTTCATGGTAACTCCCGCATTTCAATCTTCTCGTTACGAAGTTGCACTTCATAATGCTTTTATTGGCAAAGCTGAGCTTTGCATTTAATTACGTTCCCAAGTTCCTATTGGGAATACACCCTGTCTTTCTGAGAGACTCTACTTGCTTTTCCCTCGAAGAATCTGGAGTGTTTTGGACTCTTCGTCGAATGCCCCTGTAAGATTTTCTCAGAGAGACAATAAACACTTTTCATTCTGAGAAATATCTATTTTCTCTCTTTTACTTCAGAAAGGATTTTCTCTATGAATTCATTTATTGAGAAGCTTCCCAAATCACCTTTCAGATGTCTGCGTACGGAAACAGTATCTGATTCCTTTTCTTTTGCTCCCACAATAAACATATACGGAATTTTCATCATTTCTGCTTCACGTATCTTATAACCGATCTTTTCGTTCTTATGATCAACTTCAGAGCGAATGCCATTTTCTATAAGTTCCTTATTCACCTGCTCTGCGTATTCTTCATAATGCTCGGAAATGGGAATAACGCGAACCTGCACAGGACACAACCAGAGCGGAAAATTTCCTGCATGATATTCGATGAGCGTTCCAAAGAACCGTTCTAATGAACCCAGCAAAGCTCTATGGACCATGAACGGACGGTGCGGCTGATTATCTTCGGCTATGTATTCCATGTTGAATCTTTTCGGTAAATTAAAATCAAACTGGATGGTTGAGCACTGCCATAACCTGTTCAAAGCATCTTTTATCTTGATATCTATCTTTGGTCCGTAAAAAGCTCCACCGCCTTTATCAAGCTCATATTCGATGTTATGATTGTCCAACGCTTTCTTTAAAGACAGTGCTGCTTTTTCCCAGTCTTCTTTGGCTCCCACAGCTTTTTCGGGCATGGTTGCAAGGTATATCTTGAATTCCTTGAATCCAAAGGCTCTCAATATATCCAGAGAGAAAACGAGAACCTTATCGATTTCATCTTCCAACTGATCGGGAGTACAGATGATATGTGCATCATCCTGGGTGAATCCTCGAACGCGCATCAATCCATGCAATGCACCGGAATGTTCATAGCGGTAAACTGTACCCATCTCTGCATATTTAATTGGAAGTTCACGATAACTTCGCTTCCGGGATTGATAGATAGCAATGTGGAAAGGACAGTTCATAGGCTTAAGATAATATTCCTGCTCATCAACGATGATAGGACTGTACATGCTGTCTTTGTAAAATTCCAGGTGTCCGCTGGTTTCCCATATCTCACCTTTACCAATATGAGGAGAATTCACCACTTGATATCCTGCTTCGTAATGACGTTTAAGCCAATATTGTTCTATAACCGAACGCATCATTGCACCATTTGGGTGCCACAGAACAAGACCTGCTCCAATATCATCTGAAATTGAATATAAATCCAATTCCTTTCCAAGCTTACGGTGATCTCTTTTCTTTGCTTCTTCCAGATCGTGAAGATATTTATTTAGTTCTTTGTTGGATGGAAAGCTGATGCCGTAAATTCTTTGCAGCATCTTGTTCTTTTCATCTCCACGCCAGTATGCTCCGGAGGTCTTCAATAGCTTGATAGACTTTATCTTGCCGGTATTGATGATGTGCGGTCCGCGACAAAGGTCGGTGAAATTTCCCTGAGTATATAAAGAAATGATCTCACTATCCGGTATTTCTTTTAGAAGTTCAACTTTGTAATCTTCTTTCATATCGGAAAAAAGTTTTATTGCATCTTTTCTGGAAAGTTCTTTTCTTTCATATTCCAGATTCTGTTTGGAAAGTTCTTTCATCTTTGCTTCTATCTTTTCCAGGTCATCATCGGTGAAAGGAATTTCTTTATCAAAATCGTAATAGAATCCTGCTTCGATAGCAGGACCTATAGCAACTTTTACATCCGGGAAAAGTTCTCTTACAGCCTGAGCCATAAGGTGAGCAGTACTGTGCCAGTAAACTTCTTTCCCGATTTCACTATCGAATTTAAAAAGTTCAATGGTTGCATCTTCCATTATTTTATAGTTCATATCGACAAGCTTGTCATCAATCTTTGCAGTTATTACCTGCCTGGCTAATCCCGGACTGATGCTTTCTGCTATTTCCAGCGGACTGCTGCCGACAGGATATTCTTTAATAGAATTATCAGGAAACTTAATCTTCATTTTATCCTCTAATTTTCTCTTTCTGCAATCTTTTTACTGATCATCTCGGCAGCATTATCAAGTGCTTCTTTTGGGCTCAGTATTCCCCTGATCACTTTTTCTATAACATGCTCTTCGATATACTTCCTGGTTTCAAACCATTCGCTTATCTGCGGTTCAAAAGTAGCATAATTCAACTGGTCGTAAACTGAAGCGATCTCCGGATTAGATTCCAGTCTTTTCTTAAGAACATCTTCCTGGAAAGCACTTTTTCGGACAGGCATGTAGTAAGTCAAATCAGACCATTTCGCAGTCTGTACAGTATCTGTGAACCATTTTACAAATTCCCAGGCTGCTTGTTCTTTCTTTTTGTCTTCTTTTTTAAAGATAACCACATTCGTACCACTGATTATATTTTTCTTTGTATCTTTAACAGGAATTGCAGAAACACCCAGGTCAAAATCGATACCTGTACGCAGCATATAGGCTAGCGAAACGCTGGAATCTTCGTAAAAGGCACACTTCCTGGCAGTGAAATCTTTCTGTCCTTCATAACCGGGAGATAGATATCCGGTTTTATCTACATTTAAAATGTTAGATAAAAACTCCAGAGCACTAACACCAGCTTTGCTGTTAAACATAGGTTTTGTATTATCTGCATTCATTATTTCCCCGCCAGCCTGCAGGAGAAGATTTTCAAATTGCCAGGCACTGATCTTCATAGTTGTACCATACTGATCTATCCTGCCGTCTTCATCCAAATCTTTTGTCAGGTTTATACAATATTCTCTGAAATCATCCCAGGTTACAGGTGGTTTATTCTGATCGTATCCATGCTGAAAAAGGATATCTTTATTGTAATACTGCACACGAACACTTTTGTTGAACGGGAACGAAACCAGCTTCCCATCTATCGTATTGCTTTTGATAAATACAGGATAAATATCATCCAGGTCTTCCTCTCCAAAGCCAGAATCAGCATTAATAAATTCCTGCATGGGAATGAGCACATCACCTTCTATCATATTTGCTATCCAGGCTTCATATGCTTGTGCTACATCTGGTTGATTCCCGGTTTGAATAGAAGCCATCAGCTTTTGGGAAAGTGCTGTGTAGTTTCCCATATTTATCGATGTTACATGAATATCCGGATGTGTTTCATTGAAATCAGTAACCAGTATTTCAAGTGCATCACCCAGCGGACCACCCATGGCCTGCCAGAAGACAACTTCCGTTATATCATCGGATAAGGTTTCCTTTTTATTACAACTCAGAATGAACAAACTAAGAATTACAAATAAAATCACAAATCGTTTCATAATCAGCTCCCATAAATTTCTCTCTGGCAAATTAAAATGAGCACTTTCAAAGTCAATAATATTTTTAATATTGAAAGAATATAGAATTATTTGAACTTGAAGGGTATTCTTATTTTAAAATCAGCATAATATAAATTGCGTTATAAAATTGGCGATAAGCAAGCGTTAAGAAAAATCTTCTGTTTGAGTTGTTTTCTAATTTCTTTCATAGATTCTACTTAGAAAATAACGAGTTAAGATTTTTTAGCGGTGTTCACCAATTTTAGTAATTTATATTCGCTGGGAGTTTTTTATCCGCCGTAGCTTAAGCGGAGGAGGATTCTTTGCTTCATTTCTTTTGTTTACACAAAAGAAATGAAGATCAATGCTTATTAGCCTCTGAATGAAAAATCTTCTTGTTATTCTTAAGAACTAAAAATATAATAATTTAATGTGTTTTCAGGAGTTACTTGGAGTAAATAATAATTTGACAAAACAAGATTAAAATTTGTTTTCAAATCATGAAAGAAATAAAGACATTAAAAAAATCAACATTTCAGGAAGCAGTTAAGTTCGTGAAGCATCCTGCAAAAGTAGCCATAGCTGTAGTAAAATGCAGCGAAGATAAATTCAATCTTATCACACTCGAATGGTTCATGAGGACTTCGATAAAACCACCGATGTTCGCAATTTCTATTGGACACAGCCGTTTCTCTTATGAATGCCTGCAGAAACACAGGTTTTTTAATTTATGCTTTCCCTCCAAAGAACTGGCAAAAGAAACATTGCTCTGCGGCACAAAATCGGGGCGTGGTATAAATAAACTGGAAGTTACAGGTTTGGAATGGTTTAAAGGAAGATTAGCTCAACTTCCTGTTTTAAAAGATGGGGTTGCCAACTTTGAATGTGAAATTACAACTCAGGTAAAAAGCGGTGATCATACTATTTTTGTGGGAGAAGTGAAACACTCCTGGTTGAATGAAGAAAAGGAAGTGCTTACTGTTAAGGATTTGATGTAGGAGGTAAGAACATGATAACAGAAGAAACTGTTTTTATACTAGGAGCCGGTGCAAGTAGACCATATGAATATCCTGTTGGCTCAGAATTACGAAAGAAAATATGCATTAAGCTTAAAGCTGATTTTCTTGATAATGAAATTGATTCAAATGAAGTATACATCACTCAATTCATGGATGCATATGCCCATTCAAATGTTTATTCTATTGATAAGTTTTTAACAAATAATCCCAATTTTGAATATATTGGAAAAAAAGCAGTTGTTTATTATATCCTTGAATCAGAAGTAAAAAGTAATTTTCCTTATCAACTGAAAAGCTCAAAATTAGATTGGTTTAGTGAGTTATATAACATAATGACAAATGAAATGCTTGGTGCTGATTCTTACAATCAATTTCTTAATAACAAAGTGTCTTTCATAATTTTTAATTATGATCGAATGCTAGAAGCATTTCTTTTTGATTCTCTGAGAAATAATTACAAGCATATTCCTTTTAATAAAATTTCGGAAATTATTAAGAAAATCTCAGTCATACATGTTTATGGAAAAATCGTAAATTTACCATGGGAAGGTTCGACAGAATCTGCACAATACAAGAAAGTGGATTACCAGAATCACGAAGTATTAGATAATTATATAGAAAACATCAGAGTCATTTATGATGAAAGAAATGAAGATACTATAATTGAAAAAGCAAAGAGTATTTTAGAAAAAGCAGAAAGAATTTTCTTTCTTGGATTTGGTTATGCGAAAGAGAATCTTCAATTATTAGGAATGCCAAGTATATTAAATAGGGATCATAGAATATTTGGTTCAGCTCTTGGACTTAGTCAGAATGAAATTGATAAGATATCATCAATATTTAAGACTATTGATAATAAAAGCTTTCACCATATTCATATTGAAGATTGTGATTCAAAAATGCTATTAAGAAATTATTTATGATTTGACGTAAAATATAAAAAACCTTGCGAATGTCGAACAAGTAAGAAGCTCGAAAACATCTTGAGTAAACACGTTCAGGACTTATCAACCACTCTTCTGGGCTTAGTGAACATGTTACATTATTATTGACTTTTTTATTTCAACAGCAAACATTTCTTCGAAGTTATAATCTTGTCATCAATATTCAATTTATAGAAATAAACTCCTGAGCTTACATTTTTACCTTTCTCATCTTTCCCATCCCAAACTACCGAATGTTTCCCTGCTGGAAGTGCTTCATTAACAAGCGTCTTCACTTTTTGTCCTTTTATATTGAAAACATCGAGAATCACAAACAAGGATGTTTGTGCTACGGAAAATGAGATCATTGTTTCAGGATTGAACGGATTGGGATAATTTCCGTAAAGTTTATTGATAAATGGAATAATCTCCTGCTTATCATTATTTACACCTTCCCATTCATAAGCCCCCATATCAGGTGCTATTCCGAAATATTCATCAGGAGTCATATTGAGCAGAATAATGCCTTGCCATTCAAAAAAAGCAGTACCTGCATCGATACAGGGAGAATCTTCGGTGAGTCGATAATCTCCATTTTGTGGGTCTGCAAATAATGGGTCTTCATCTATGTTACCATCAAGCCAATTTATTGAACCATTATTATTGGTTACTACTCCGATTTCCCCTCCCTGAATATCAGAATATGCAACAGTTATGGAATTAGGTTCACCCCAACTATAAAATTCAATCTCTTGAGGAAAGTTATTCCATAAAATTGAGTTCACTAAAATTGGATGAGAGCCATAAAAGCAGATAATTGCACCTCCATAGTAGTTATGCCAATTGTGTGAAATAGTTGTATTTATTATAACAGGATTTGAATTATGTAAGCACTTAATTCCTACATAATCGTTATCTGCAATAAGCACATTTCTTATTGTCGGACTGGAATTGTAATCGCAAATTATTCCTTTTCCGGTATTATTAGAAATGGACAAATTAACTAAATCAGGATTAGAATTTTGAGTACATTTAATTGCTGAACTGGAAGAATTTATAATAGACATATCTTGTATGGTTACATTCTGAACTCCATCAAGATATAATACCTGATCTTCATTATCTCCATTAATTATTGTTTCAGCAATACCCCATCCCTGCAATGAAACATAACTTATGCAGTGAACCGGCAGAAATTCTCCGGTTGTTCCCGGACCAAATATTCCTGCAGAAAGATAAATAGTATGCAAGTTAAGACTATCTGCTTGAATCCGTGAAATAGCAGAAGTCACTGTTTTTAAGGGGTCATCCCAGGAAAGTCCGGTATTGGAATCGTCTCCTTCCGGTGAAACATATAGATCGGCATTGACCTGCGGCAACATCCCATGCAATATATCAAATGTAAAATTATCTATCGGGCAGGCATGATATCCGGTGGGATTCATTACTGTAAAAGTATCTACTATTACATTCATCATTTGTTGTGAATACAGATCATTACCCATGGGCGAAGTGTTCAAGTAAATATTACATCTATTATTTTCACTAAATACGGGACATGAATCTTCATAACAACAAATTCCACCACCACTATAGTTGGCAATATTATAAGAAATAGTAACATTTTCCAAACTAGGATTTGAATTCCTACAATTTATTCCACCCCCATCATAAGCTGTATTTTCAGAAATAAGAACATTATGAAGTTCAGGGTCTGAATTTTTACAAACCATACCACCACCGTTATAACCAGCAAAATTCCCGATAATATTTGTGGAAGTAATATCGGTTTCAATATTTTGACAATATATTCCACCTGCTGTTTCATCAGCATGATTAGCTAAAATATCCGAACCAATTATTGTTAACGTAGATCCATGGCTAAAAATTCCACCATAATGTTTAGCTGCATTATTTATCACTGTTATGTTATTGAAAACAGAATTTGAGTTAGTATGATAAATTCCTCCTGCTGTTCCTGCAGTACAATTAGATACAGTTAGATTTGTTAAATTTAAATTCGAATTTTCACAATGTATTCCTCCACCATCCCAATATGCTTGACCATTAGTCAAAGTTAGTTCTTCAATATTTATATCATTAGCTCCTATACAAAAAACTACGCTTTCTTCCATATTTGCGTCTATTATTGTTGAATTTTCTCCTGCCCCTGAAAAAGAAATATAACTTGTACAAATGATTGGGAAATTCTCTCCATTTGTATCCGAACTAAATGTACCTGAATCGAGATAGATTGTGTGAGGGTTAAGACTGTCAGCATAAATTATAGATAAAGCATAATGAATCGTTTTGAGAGGATCAGCCCAGGATAAGCCGCTATTTGAATTATCACCATCCGGTGAAACATATAAATCAGCATTTACCTGCGGTTCTAATCCATGTAAAATATCAAACGTAAAATTATCGATGGGATACGCATGAAAATTTGTAGGCATCATTACGGTAAAAGTATCAACGATCACCTCTATAATTTCATTGGAAAATTGATATAAGTCGTTGCCGAATTGTGCACTATTTGAATAAATATTACATCTATCTTCTATATCAAAATTTATTGTTGAACCTGTAGAATAAATTCCTCCTCCTTTTGACTCGGCAGAATTTAATGAAATTGTTACATTGGAAAGAATAGCATCAGTATTATACAAGAAAATACCACCTGCTCGCCAACCTCCGGAATTGTTAGAAATAATAACATTTCCCATACTTAGATTGGAACCATCACAGCAAATTCCGCCACCAGAACCATCTGCCGTATTTTCTGAAATAACTACATCCTCCAGTAAGGAGTTAGAACCTGAGTGAAAAAAAATACCTCCACCGGATGAGCCACTGAAATTGTTAATTATCATAACATTTGTTATACTAATATTAGAATTCTCCCGGCAGTAAATTCCACCACCATGCAAGTTGACAGAATTGTTTGATATTATCATATTTTCTAAATTCGGATTGGAATTATAACAATAAATGCCTGCTCCAAATGACTCTACTGTATTTTCTAAGATTTGTAGATTTTCTAAACTCGGGTTGGAATCTAAACAAAATATTCCACCTCCAAGATAATGATAATAACCATTACCATCAGGATCTGCATAAGTTCCACTTCCATTTCTTATTGTTAATCCGCTTAATATTGCAGAAGGATTTTCACCACATTCAAAAGTTACTACAGAAGCGCTATCCGGGTTTGAAGGTTGACCACCATCTATAATTGTGTTGGAGATATATGTTGTATCATGGGTTGTAAAAAATAGCGAAGCAACCGTGATATTTTTCCCATTGTAATTAATATTTTCAATATAAATTCCTGGTTGAACAAGAACTGTATCGCTATTAACGGCTACATTAATCCCTGCCTGGATTGTTGGTTGGTCCGCGGGGATATTTATAATAGTCGCATATAGAAAGGTTGTTAAAAATGAGAAAATAAATATAAAAGTTTTCATGATTTCCTCCTCAGAAAACTTTCTAGGACAGCTCAGAGAGCTATTCTTACTTAATCAATATCATTTTCTTTGTTTTTTCATAATTACCAGTGTTCAATTGATAGAAATATACACCTGAGCTTACGTTTTTACCTTTTTCATCTTTCCCGTTCCATACAACAGAATGCTCACCTGCTGAAAGCTGATTACTGACAAGCTGTTTCACCTTCTGACCTTTGATATTGAAAATGTCGAGAGTCACAAACGAGGATGCTTGTGCTACTGAAAATGAAATTGTTGTTTCAGGATTGAACGGATTAGGATAGTTTCCGTGAAGTTTAGTTATGGAAGGAATAACCGATATATTATCTGCAGATACTTCAGGGTTCAATGGCGGGAAGATAATATAGTCTATCCAGGTACAATCTGAACCGCTGGTTACAGCCTGATCTTTTATATACCTCCATTTAAAGCTGTGATTACCGGCTGTTACAGGGAAATCAACTTGTTCCCACGGTTTTTCACCAGCCCATTTATCCATCTCTATATCATCGATATAAAATGAAAGATAGTCATAATAATTTCCTGTTGCAGAACCAACGTCTTCACATGATACTTTACGCCAGAAGCTTATCTCATCATCATACAAGACTTCAGTTTCCAATATCAACCAGGTTTCCTGATTATGAGTAATAGATCCAGATTTAGCACAGTAAGTACCTTCATAAGATTCTATACTTATTATCCAATCTGCATCGCCTGCAAATTCCCAGTTATAATTAGAAAAATCTCCAGTTTCAAAATCTTCGATACAAAGCCCAACGATTAGAGAAAAACTATCGGTGATAAAATAATCGTTATCTGCACTCAGTTCAAAATCAAAAGCTATTATATGCCCCAGAGGAACTTCATCTGAAACAACTACACTACAAACGACATAGCTTCCACTTGAATTTGCATTTAAAGAATCAATTACCAAAGGAAATATTGTGATAGAAATAAACGGATCGGTTGATGATATGCCGGGAATTAAATTATACGCATCTGCCCCACCTGTATTATTAAGTTCGATAATAAGTTCAGCTTCTTCTCCCGGGTCGAGAATACCATTCTCACCATCCTGTACGATCACATTCTCTAAAGTAATGATAGGAGCATATCCTATAAAATCAATATTTTGTTCCCATTCTCCTTCATCGGCTGTTATGGTAACTAAAATTGTAATCGGATGTTCATCGGGTATTTCATTATCCACATCAAAATCGAATGCATCGATCAGATCGATCGTACCACCGCTTGGAATAGTTCCAGCATTTTCAGTGTTATCATTAATTGTAATATAAATATTTTCAGAAGATATTTCTACGACTGCATTATGAATATCTCCAACTCCACCAACATCTTCCAAAGTAACACTCAGAACAGCGTTCTCCCCGAATTCGACAACATCATCGTTTCCGGAAATAACAGAATAATCAGAAACGACCACAAAATATCCTGATGGAATTACCTGTACAGGATAAGTAATCGGAGGACGATTATAACCACTGATGATCAGTTCGGCATCACCGAGTACAACAGAAACAGCATCAAATACTATATCTGCATTCCCTGATGCGTCAGTCATTTCAGTTCCGATCAGCTCTCCATCTTGCATTAATGTGCATTGCATTTCTTCAACCGGACTTCCCCCGCTTTCTACATACACAGAATATGTAGATGTTCCCATGAAAATTACGGAATTATGGGTTACATCTATTTCAATGGGTTCATCTGTCCAGATGGATAATGCAGGATCTCCCAGCACATTACAATCATAGAAACACCAGCGCAAAGCACCTTCTTCCCACTGTCCGAGTGCTGTAACCCAGGGTGATGTATCTATCTTAGATTCCAGATGAGCAGAACCTATCCAGCGCGTTTTATCGCTGTACAGAGCGTCTACAAATTCCCTGTGCAGGTGTAAAGATGGTCCTTCTGTTTGTCCTTCGTTAAACCACCCGTAACGGGAATTTCCAACAAAAGCTGCAGCAAAATTATCAATTTTTACCATATGTTCTGCAATGCAGTCACTGGAATCGAAACCACCACTCATACAACCATGAGTGTAAACAAAGGTGAAATTATGATCAGTTCCATTGACTAATGAGAAATTTGTATTAGTAATATCGGAGGTATTCATTCGCATATTGTAATTCGTGCTGGCATGTCCGGCATGATGAATAAAGGATTTTCCTTCATTTATTTTGTTAATCAATTCCGTATCTGACCAGGAGCCCAGATCGCGGTCGTACATTGTTTCATAATCATGATCTACAGGAATTCCATTTGTTGTGTATCCATTATCGTCATGAAAACCTATAAGAAGATCTAAAAAGTCACCACCCCATGTAAGCGGGTTACTATACATATGTTCACCCAGCAGAAGCGGTTTCTGCAATTCACCAAGAACGGGAGTATCCTGGTAAGATACTGTTTTATTGAGCATAATACTTAATTCGGAAAGATTACTGAAAGACATTCTGCCCACAGAAATATCAGGAAGCAGATCATCTTCTCCGATCTCACCCCAATTATTATCTCCGTCATCATTCCAGGTGCCATCCAGAGCAGAAAAATACAAGTCAGCAGGAATATCATTATCTTCGTAACCACTTCCCGAATCTACATAACAGTAAAATCCCCGATACGGAACGTGCTCCACATCTCCAGCTAATAAAACTTGTTCAATGCCGCTATCCTGGTATTCTTGTATAATATAATTTCTCATCTTCTCCGGAGTATCCTGCCCCGGCATATTGGCATTGATATATTCTATTGTTACAATTTCAGTGATTATACCTCTCATTAAATACAGATCGATGTAAGACTGGAATTCATTTTCAAATTGTGCGGCTGTGATTATCAGTATTTCATATTCATCCTCACGGGAATTCCTGTTTGGATATAATGAAATATTCCGGACATTCTGAGCGAATCGGGAAACTTTTTCCACAACACTTCGGGAAGTTCTAAGATTATTTAGAGCTGAAATAGCTTCTTGTGAAGATCCAGTTACAATCTTTATTTCCACTTCTTTAAAATAAGTAATTTCCCCGCTGGAAGGAATATACTGCACAGGAGTAATTGAGCAAAGTGCAAACCCGAAACCATTCATAAATTCTGTTATCAATTCTCCAGATAATTTAGCAGGATACATTTCATGCGATACATAAATACTGTTGTTGATTATAAACTCTTCCGATCTTCCTTCCGATATCGGTCTTGATTGCTGCTGCGGGTAAAGATCGAAAAAACCCGGAATAGTTGTTTCATCCTTCCCGATAATCTCAATGCTTACAGCTTCTTCACCGGGTGGAAGTAATATCGATACAGAATGATACGGCAATACAGGCTCACCCACTACTCCAGTCAATAATGTGTTATCAAAATTAATTACTTGAAATCCATCACGATCTGAAATTATGTAGTTATCAAAAAAGTAAGTTTGTTCAATGATATCTGCATAAAGGCAAAATGAAGTGATCACAAAAAACATAATTAATATTTTTTTCATATATTCCTCACTAAATATTTTGTGATAAAGGATGCTGCAAAATGAAAACCGTACGTCTTTCTGAGGCTTGTCAGCCTAAGGCTGATAAAACCTACATAGGCATTCGACGAAGAATCCGTCAAATCACCAAAGGCGATTAAAAAGCCGGACACAGTCTCTTTATAAGCGGAGATCCTTCGTTAGAAAGTTAAATAGAATTCCTCCGGATGACAAAAACACTATATTTTACAGAATCCTTATTTTATTACGCAAATTTCAAACCAAAAGAAAAAACATTATTTTTATGGGCAACAAAAAAACAGGGCACCCTTTCGAATACCCTGTTATTTCCATCGAGTTTGAATTTATTTCAATAGCAGCATTTTCTGAACTGATTCGGATTTACCGTTTACATTTAATTTATAGAAATAGACACCTGAACTGACAGGTTTACCAGATTCATCAACGCCATCCCAAGATACTGAATGATTACCTTTATTGAATTCATTGTTAGTAAGAATTTTTACTTTTTGCCCTTTAATGTTGAATACAGCAAGTTCTACTTTGCTTTCATTTGGAATTGAGAATGAAATTGTTGTAGATGGATTGAAAGGGTTGGGATATGCAATTATATTTAAATCCTGTGTTTGTATATGCACATCATTATCGATAGCAACAGGTTCAACATATTTGAATAGAGCATTCTGATTACCAAAAATGTACCCTGTATTACAGAAAAATTGAATGGTATAAAGATAAGCATCAATAACCTGAAAAATTTCAAATGTTGCTCCGCCATCTGTACTTCTGTTAATAATTCCAGGTTCTCCTGTTATCCAGATTGTGGAATCATTTTGAAAACAAATCGCTAGAGCTAATTGATTCCAATTTGAATTATCATATTGATATGAAATAGTTTCAAAATTATCTTCCGTAATCGCTACATAAGTATAAGAAGCATTACGCCCAGCTACACCTCCATGATCAGGATCAATAAAATGAATATCGAATAGATCTGGCGGTGGCGGTTCAATACCAACTTCCCAGTTTTCTCCGCCATCTGAAGTAGAAAGGCTAAGCCCGGCACCTGCAAAAGCTGAACATGCTGCCCAACCATTATTTTCGTCTAAGAAAAAGAACTTATTTACGCTATAGTTAACTAAATAAGGATAGGGATAATATAATACTGGTGTTTCGGTCAAAGACCAATCATATCCACCATTAATTGTTTTATAGATTAAGGCTTGATAACTTAAAGTATCACTACCTCCGCAAAAAAAGCCTATATCCTGATTAATGAAATAAAAAGGATCTGTTTCAAATACTTCCGGTACATATTCAGTCATATCTTCCCAGCTATATCCGCTGTCAGTTGTTTTTAAATAATATTTCAATTGATTATATGGATATTGGTTATCTATCCACATTTTAGTTGCCCAACCATGTTGAGAATCTGTCATATTCAAAGAAGTGAAGAATTCCAGCGAATCTTCTAAAGAATAAATTATTTCCCAGTTTTCACCTCCATCATCTGTATGGTAAATTTGATCCGCAACTAATGAACTTCCTTGGAAAATCCATCCTTCTTCTTCGGAAACAAAATTGCCAAAAATTCTAATATTACTTGTAGAAAATGGAGATATATTTGTCCATTCTTGTGCAGAAAGGTTCATGATCACTATAAAAAATAGAATTAAAAGGAGATGTTTCCCCAAAAATCGGGATTTCACTTTGTTCAACATTTTTTCCTCCAAATCGCATATTTATGAAAATTAGATCGGTTTCTTCTGTAAAGATTTACGTTGCTGTTAACGAATTTCCCCCGAATAAAAACACATCTTTCAAATTTTAATCTCTACGTCACAGAATCAATTACATTAAACTTCATAATATTTCCAATGCTGAGTTCCATAAACTGTGAAAAAAAAGATAAATAAGAAAAAGGTGTCAAGGATTTAATAAGTTAACAGTATGAAATAAATATGTAATGAAAATGATAATTTCCTATTTCCTATAAAACAGGAACACCACATATCCAATATAAAGAATGATAAACATAATAGATTCTGTTCTTTCCAGTTTTCTTCTTTTTCCTGTGAACATAGTGATGAAAAGAATGATCGTGATAATGATGAGGAAATAAAAATCGATATTCAATTCCACAGGAAAAACGATCGGTTTAATAATTGAAGAAACTCCCAGCACCAGGAAAATATTAAACAGATTAGAGCCTATAACATTTCCTATTGCCAATCCGTGATGCTTTTTGGTAATTGCAATGATCGATGTAACCAGTTCCGGTAAAGAAGTACCCAAAGCCACGATAGTAATAGCAATGAATTTTTCACTTACATTCATAAGCTGTGCCAGGAATACTGCATTTCTTACTACCATCTCGCCACCAAAAAAGAGTCCGACGATGCCAATAGCTATATATAATATAGAAATCGGAAAGGAGTGTAGTTTTACTTTAACCTCTTCCGTAATTTTCTCTTTTGCAATTCCCACTACATAAGCAAAGAAAAGGATCAAGCTGAGAATAAGGAACATACCGTCTAACCTGGAAAGAGTATTACCATCGAAAACAAAATTATTTGAAAGTGCAAGCACAAATATCGTACCGATCAGCAAGAATGGAATCTCTTTTTTTACAGTATTCTTTTGTATAGATATTGGATAAATAATACCGGCAATACCCAAAACTACCAGCGTGTTAAAGATATTACTTCCCAGAATGTTGCCAAAACATATCTCGTTATATCCACCTGCACTTGAAATAATATTTACTATTAATTCGGGAGCGGAAGTACCGAAAGCTACAATTGTAAGACCGATAGCCAATTCCGAAATTGAAAACCTTTTTGCCAGCGAACATGCTCCGTTAATAAGCAAGTGAGCACTTTTTATCAGTATGATAAAACCTATGATAAGTAATATACTTGAAAGTAACATAACCAGGATCAATATCGATGATACCATAAAATTCCTTTCCGAATTAAATATCTATCAGAGGTGTTGCTTTATACTGCGATGAAACAAACAATTGCAGATCGTGATTGATAATTTGCAGATATTCTTTCATTATATTTTCTGCCTTTTGGGGCAGGTTGTTCTGTTCGCTCAGGTGTGCCAGTACCAGATTTTTTAAACCCGGATGCACAACTTTGGTTATCACACCTACTGCCTGTTCGTTGGAAAGATGTCCCTGCTGACTTTTTATCCTTTGTTTAAGAAAAGGCGGATATGGTCCATCTAACAGCATCTGCACATCATGATTACTTTCCAGTACAATGGTGGTTGATTCTTTTATTCTATGGATCATAAGTTTGGAACTGAATCCCAGATCGGTGGCTACAGCCAGTTTGCGGGATTTATCTCCTATTTTTTCAAAAACAAAATTACTGCCATCCACCACATCGTGAGATGAGGGAAAAGTTTTTACTTCCACATTACCAATTTTGAACGAATTTCCGTTTTTAAAAAAAACCACACCTTCAGGTAATTTTCCCAAAAGTTTTTGAGAAACCGAATATGTCATCTCGGTTATGTAAAGAGGAATATCAAGCTTACGGCAAATTATTCCTGCTCCTTTTATATGGTCGTTGTGTTCGTGACTGATGATGACCGCATTCAGTTTATTTGCATTCAAGTTTACACTTGCCAGCAGGTTCAATATCTTTTTACCGCTTAATCCGGCATCCAATAATACCATGGTGCTATCTGTGCAGATAACTGTGCTATTTCCTTTACTGCCGCTGGCTAAAACCGAAACTTTAAACATCTGTTACCTATTTAATGTAATAATACCTGTTATTCAACTTGTCGTATTCCGTCCATTTAGCGTCGTCGTTTTGCACAGATTCAACTAACTGGGCTACACCAACAGTTTGAGCATCAAAATTATCGGCATGATGCAGAACAACTGCTTCCAGCGTCTGGGGCAACCGGGCAGATGCTTTTTCATATTCACCATGATGCGAAAGAATAAGATGCCGCAGCTTGAACAGCAGATCAGGTGGGAAATTATCTATCTCTGCAGCTTTTTCGCATACGATATGATCTCCCAGCGGAATATGACCCACCAATCTTCCTTCGGCAGTAAATTCTATGGTCGGCTTGATATTGTATTCCAAAACCTTTCCGATATCGTGTAGAAGTGCACCCGTAATCAAAAGATCTTTATCTACTTTGTACAGATGAGTAGAAAACTCACAAATAGACGCAACTGCTACAGAGTGTTCCAAAAGCCCGCCAATGTAATTGTGATGCCAGGTCTTGGCCGCAGGAGCCTGGGCAAATTTAGTAAAGAATTCTTTATCATCGAATATTTTCGATAACAATTGCTTTAAATAGCTATTCCCAACGCCATCCACATAATTGAATAGTTTCTCAGAAAGTTTATTAACATCTTTATCGGTAGTTTCCAGGTAATCTGATAAATTATATTCTTCTTCCGGAATTTTTGTTATTTTATTTACTGTTACCTGCAACTGGGCTTTATAGCTTATGATCACACCTTTTACCTGGATCACATCACCAACCTCAAATTTTTCGGCAATTACCTTGGCATTGTTCCATACATTTCCCGATATGGATCCTGTGCAATCATTCAATTTTAATCTGAGGTAAAAATCTTTTGCACCTTCCCTCAGTTCCTTTTGCGAAACCAGGAAATTGCTTATGAACTCTTTATTCAAATGCTCTTTTAATTCTTTTACAAAGATTTTTCCATTCATAAATTCCATCCTTTATTTTTAATTTTTCTCGAAACTCATTATATCGTCAATAAAAAACCCCGAAGGAGTTAAATGCAAATATCTACGGGTTAAACCTGTAGAGAAAAAACAAGCATAATCACAAACCTGAAGGATTTGAACATTATAATAAATATCTTTCATTCTTTCACTTTCCGAAGCTTTCCGCAAAGATCTGAGCCTTTTCATCAAGATTCGGAAAGTTTTTCACCTTTCCGATGCTTCCACCAGAGGAGTTCATCCAACCAAGATTCGGAAAGTTTTCTCTCCACAACCATCATCACATCTTTTTTCTCCTTCAACCTTCCGAATCCTCAAACAATAGAAAACTTGAAAGAAAGGCTTCGGAAGGGAAGTTAATCGATTAAATATTTTTCCAACTGTTTCCCTGTTCTTTCATCAAGATAATAATTTTCTGCATAAATCTTATATTTTTCCTTTGAACCAAAATATTCATTTATCAACAATTTATCAAATGGATAATCATCTCTTTTATTTATATACTCCAGATAATTGGAAAATTCCCATTTTTCAGGAGAAGAAACCAAACCTGCTTTTACAGGATTGAAATGAATATAATAAATTAAATGCTGCAAATATTCTTCTTTATTTATCAATCTTTTTTTTGGTTTTCCTTCAAATAAAGTACCGATTCTATTTTGCTGTTTATTAACTGCAAGTGTATATCCTGAAAATAATACTCTCAACCAATCAGACAATGGAATATTAGATTTCTGTTGAAGTAAGAAATGGAAATGATTCGGCATCAAACAAAACGCAATAATATTCACAAAATATTCCTTATGATTTTTCTTCATTCGTTTGATTAAATATTCGTAATTTTCAGAACAGAAGAAAATTTTCTCTTTATTACATCCACGATTAAATATATGATAATAATTCCCTTCTTCATAAATCATTTTTCACCCTTGCACTTTCCGATGCTTCCAACAGAGGAATTCATCCAACCAAGATTCGGAAAGTTTTCTCTCCACAACCATCATCACATCTTTTTTCTCCTTCAACCTTCCGAATCCTCAAACAACACAAAACTTGAAAGAAAGGCTTCGGAAGGAAATTGACCAGGTAGCCAACAGATATGATGGCATCGAGATTGTAATAGTTAGTTTGATATTTTTTTCCATCTGCGGCAGTATGTTCCAAAATGGAACTAACTGAATTTTCTTTTAATTCCCCTCCTTTAAAGATGTTATTTAAGTGTTTAGTTATTGCTGGTCGTTGTACACCGAAAAGTTCACCCATACTTTTTTGAGTTAACCAAACTGTCTCATTAAAGAGAACAACATCGATGTTTACATTGCTCGTTTGGGAACTATAAAGCAAGAAATTAGATCGTCTTTCCGGTAAATTTTTCATAATATCTCATCAATTTAATTTTTTAGAGTAAATTCCATCCTTCAATATCTCTAATCCAACTTCCTTAATTTGATCTATTAATTTTACACTTTCCAAACTCACAGTAACAACCTTTTTTATCAACCTGATAATATATTGGGGATCATCAGGATTATTCGGATTATGTGTTATTCCTGTTGCTTTATCAGTTTTGATTCTATATTGATCGATTATCCAATGCAATGCTGAACGATTACCTAATTTATATTTAAACACTTCTTCAGGAATTCCGCTTAACGTCAGGAAGTCATTATATTTAATTTCTGTTTTATCTTTTGATAAACGCATTTTTACCACATTCCAATCAAGTTTTTCATCAGGTGTTTCAATCATTTCAAGAGGATATTCAGATGATGATTCATAATTTAGATGAATATCTGCAAATTGTTTTCCTAAATTTGATAATTTGCTGAATTTATTTAAAAATGGTATTCTAGGTAATTCTCTTCTCAGGTTTGCTGAATATTTCTCTCTGTATTCTGTATGATGCAGAACTGAATAAACATAATAAAATATGTCCCATTTTGTAATATTTTTATCTTTATAAAATTCTCTAAATTTATTTAAAGTCCAATCTGTTATGTTTTCTGTTTTCTTTCTTCCATATTTATCATATACATAAAATGGGAAACATTGGGTATCACCAATCAAATGAAGATTTGGTAAAATATTTGTAATTAATGATCTTAAATTTTCATTTTGTGCTGATACACACAAAATCCTGTTCTCATTTTCTGATTCTTTATTTGGTAAAAATTCATTAAAATGTCCTAATCTATCGATTAAAATATTATCAAAATACAAATGAAATTTCGTAAAAGGTCTATATAATGAATCTTTAATATAATTAGCATTAAATATTACTTCATTTCCTCTTATACAATGATTTTTTAATGTGCTACTCCATTTCACTTTATCATAATCCACAAATTCATCGATGTTGATATTTTTCTCTTTTCCTTTTTTTTCATATCTGTTTACTTCGTCATTATAATCTTCACAGAATTGTACAACCCTTGTTTCCAAAGATTCTCTATTAAAATCATAAACAACAGGGTCTCTGTTGGTCGAAACGCCAAGAGAATAATATTTGAAGATAGATTTTACATTCAATTGTTTCTTGTTTCTTGTTTCTTTTGTTCCCAGAGGAATAAAAGATTTAAAATCATCTTTAATATCTTCGTTCAACCAATTATTATGAGCGTCAGGTTTTATTTCCGTCCAATTTAGTTTATTATAACTTTGTGCATTTTCTAGGATTTTAAATTTTTCATTTCTTGTAGTACGGAAATCAACAGTATTGTAGAATATTTTTTTGTCAGAATAATGCTCACCTTTAATAAAGAAAGTAATCGAAATACCAACCATTGCTCTTAAACCAAATATTGTGTGTTTTTCACCCAATGGAATTCCATCTTTCATAGAATCTTTTCTAATATCACCTTGTAGATCAATTATATAAATTCTACTAAAATCTTCTTTTAAATGCTTTCTCATACCATCAAAGGATATTTTTTTTATAAAACTGTTATTGCTTATGTAAGCAACAATTCCATTCTTTTCAACTCTGTCAGATGCAAAACGAATAGCTTTTATATAAGGATCACTCAGTTTACTTTTAAGAGTAGCTCTTGAATCTTTTGCGTATGTGTCATGAATTTTCTTATCAACTGTAGGATATTTCCTGTTTTTATTATTATCGTTTTCATTTACCTGACTTGCGTTGTAAGGTGGATTTCCAATTATTACAGTTATTGGAGATTTCTTTTGAACTTCAATTCTATCCGTATTTTCTTTGTTAATAAATCCAAATTCATGTTGAGTGTCCTCAGCAAGTTCAAATGTATCAACTAAACATACTCCTTTAAAAGGTTTATAAGTTCCGGTTAATTCATAAAAGAGATGCTCGATGTTCATCGATGAAATATAATAAGGAAGAAGCATAACCTCATTGCAGTGTAGTTCTTCTTCATATTTCTTTTGCAGGTTTATCTTTTTTATCTCTTTCATTATTCTTAAAATAAAATTCCCAGTGCCAACAAAAGGTTCGAGAATATGAACATTCTCATCTGAAAGAGATTTACCGAATTCTTTTTTTAGAATATCTTCTACAGAACAAACCATAAAATCAACTATTGATTGTGGAGTATAAACAATTCCGTAAGTATCGGCAACTTTAACGGAAAATCCCTGGAAGAAATTTTCATAAACTGTATTTAAAAAGTCCTGTTTTTGGGAATAATCTTTGATTGTATCTGCTGTATGTTCGATAGCAAAATAAAATGGATCCAGTTTTTTCAGGAATTCTGTTCTGCTGAAATATTTGGAAGTTAGAGCTTGAATGACTTTCTCGATTTCCACAGCAATCGTATTATTATTTCTGAAATCTGGATTATGAAAAACTTTTCTGAAAATTCTTTCCGTTAGTAAATGTTGAATAAGCATTTCCAGGATTGCATCTTTTGATAAATTATTATTGATTGATTCCTTGCATAATTGTTCAAAATCAGTAAAAACATTTTTGAATACTTTATTACTTCTATATTCTTGTTCGATTATTTCTAAAAGACCTTTAGCAAGTTCAGGTATTTTGTTTCTAAATTCTTCAACTGCTTTTTGCCATTCAATATATTCAGGTGGTTGATATTCAAAAAACCGTTTTAATGCTACAATTAGATTTTCAGTAATAGTAATATCTATATCAAGGATTGATAATCCATTCTGATATATTATTATCCTGTTTGGAGCTTGAAAAATCGTATTTTCTGTTGGATAACCTTTTTTCAATTTCTTCTTTATTTCAATTTCAAGATCATCTTTTGTATCTTTAGCTTCCCAGATTCCATGAACAAGTTTAAATTCATCGACTATTGCGCCATCTGGTCTAATTGAGAACCCCTTATTTTTCATTGGATATTGTTCTACTAAAATCCATTTGAACTGTTTGACATAAAATCTTAAAATATTAGCAAAAAAGGGTGCGACTGTTCCTTCATTATCATAATCGAGAGATTTTAATTTCTTTATTTCAGAATAATAATCCTTTATTACTTTGTGAGTAGATTTAATATTCAAAATTTACTCCTACTATTGCTACTAACACTCTGACTAAAAACGAACAAACCATTCCACCCGCTACATATTGTTATTGGAAGCGTTTTCACACAATAATATAGATTAACTACCAAGTGACAATAGTGTCTTTTTCAAAATCTTTTCCGGTATCATCATCCCATGTTAGTTTTATCTTTATCTTTTTTGGAGAACCCTCAACTGCAATTGAAATTAATTCTACAGATTGAATAGGTTCAAGTAATTCCAATGGGAATTCATCATCAAATATTTTAATATCAATATCTTCAGGTTTTTTTAATCTAATATTTCTGGCAGTACCATTACCTTTATTAAAAATCTTTAATCGTAATTTGCCTGAACCAAGATTTATAAATTTAGCTGAAAGATTTGCCTTGTTTTGAAGGTTTATTTCTTTTTTTTCTTTGTCTAAGTGTAATCTATTTAGATCTTTTTCAAGTAATAAAACATCTTTTCGAATTTTGTTATATTTAAAAGATTTAACGGTTGTATAAATAGCTAATATAAGTGCAATGCTTGCAACAATATCACCCAAATCAATCGAAATCTGCATTATTCAACCCTTATGTTTTTATCGTTTTTAAACGTTTCTTTCAACGTTTTTTTAAATTCCTTTTTGAAATCCTTCATTACCTCTTGTCCGATTTCTGTTAAGTTTTCATTTATATTTTCTTCATTTTCTCGAATTAATTCATCCTTTGAGATTTTCCTACCACAAGAAGCACATTTGAAAAGTTCTATGAATTCTTTATCACCTTCTTTAAATTCAAAAAGTTTCCCTCCACAGGTTGGGCATATTAGTTCGACATTTCTGTGATACTTATCTTTTTCCACATTCCCCGCCTTATGTTACATAAATATTATTGGAATATATCCAGCCATATCCCCACCGTGTGATCTCCAGGCGGTAGTTACCTTTTTGCTTGATCTCAAAAAATCCCTTCTCATCTCTTTGGGAAGATATTTTTTTCCCATCTCTAAAGAGGGTGACTTTAGCAATTACTGGTAATTTGAAATAATATTTCAACCCTTTAACAAATTTTATATCTTCACCAAAAATGGCACTATTCCCTTCAGCATCAGAGATGCCGGCATAAAAATCATAAGGGTTTCCAGCTTTATAATTCACTATGTAACTATTCCCATTTTTTATAGCAGTTAAAATCGCCTGTTGAGTAATGGGTTCATTTTCTTCGAGTAGAACATTTGTTCGTATAGTTTTAAAAAGTTGCCTGTGTGTAAGAAATGTAAATCTGAAACCGAACTTTTCCATTTTTTCAGAATGTGCATCGATGCTGCCGATGCCAGCTTTTCGTTTTCCTTCCCTGTTCATTTTGTCCCACCATTCAAGAATTTGGCGGTAAGGTTTTCTTATAAATAAAGAAGGGAACAACACCAGAAAAAGTCCATTCAATTTAGGATTCATTTTCCCGATCCATTCCGAAAGGTAATTCCATATCTCCAGTCCGTCGAAACCATCATTTGTCAGATCTGTCCAGATATAAGTACGGAATTTGGAAGAGACTCTCTTTTCGATGGGATGAGCTGCAAAGCAGACAGCATTACTTTGAGCATAATATGTCACATACTCTTTAGCATCTTTTCCCCGAAGTATTTCATCGGAATTGAAAACAAGGTAGTGATTATTATTCTGCTTATCATTCACTTCCATGCCAACGATAACGAACAGATCTTTTTCGGAAAGTACGCTTTCTTCTTTTTTAGCATCCAGGTTCAGATGGTCGTTTATGGTTATGTAATCCAGTTCCTGCTTTTTTGCGTGTTGAATAATTTTTCTTACAGGTTTACTGGAATCGAAAGAATGTTCCGAATGGGTATGGATACAGCCGGTGAGCTCAAAAAACGAACGGTTAAGAATATTCTTTTTTTTCATTTCTGCTTTAACAATAAACATTTGCGGAACTGTTTATTTATTGTCCCGCCTATTTTTGATTCAACTTTCATTAGATAAACACCGTTTGCTACTTCTTTGTTATTATTATCTCTGCCATCCCAGATCAAAGTGTGAGAATAGCCAATATCATTCGATCTAATTTTCTTTATCAACTGTCCCTTTATATTGTAAATTGCTACCGTAGGTTGCTGTACTTCTCTGGATGAGTTCAAATTTATATTCAAGTATCCTGAAAATTTATAGGGATTGGGATAAATCTGTACACTCTGCTGATATATGGAAATATCATCCTCATCGATGCTGACCAGTCCTGGTATGAATTCAGTAAAAGGCAGCGAATTTACCAGGAATACCTCTTTTGAAAAATTATCCTGCAGCCAATACACAACACTGCAATTAGCGGTATCACCACTTATCGTCTCGAAATCTTCGATCATATTGAAACTGATTGTATCACCAAACGGTTCTTCATAATTCAGCAGTAAACCTGTTGCTTCATCTACCATGTACAGCATTGCCTGAATATCGATATTCGAAGGTAAACCCTGGATACCCGAAACGTTCTCCATAATAGCAGTGTAGAATGTGAGACCTGCAATAAAATCTGTAAAAAGCGACGTCTGCCCGCATTCAAATTGAACAACAAATTCCACATTACCAATATCATTATAACAGGCATAACTGGTATCGCTTTCCACAAATGTTTTAGCCTCTTCCAATTCCTGGTTATAGATAGAACTGAATTCGTCTGAATATCCCGAATAATATCCCAGAATCTTGTTAGTTCCATTTAAGATGGTAGCAGGAAAGCCCATCAGATCGTAATAATGGAATCTTTCCAGGGAATAAGGATTAAAGAAAGGTTCGTCAGGGAAATTGGCAAAATAGTTCAATACCAGGGAGCTATCGGAATGCAATATCTCAGATTGATCATTCCATACATTCTCTGAATTAACATCGTTCGCTTTAACTGCATTTTCAACAAAAACCTTTTTATCATAAATGAAAAGATTGAACTGATCGTTATAGGAATTATTCTGCGTTAAACTATCGGAAATGCAAACCAGTTCTACATCAACCTCATATTGGGCAGGTCTTTCAAAAAGCTGGTAGAAAAGACTGTCACTAACATCGTACTGGATAGTTTGATCCGGGGGAATTGAAGGCAGTAAAATCGAATCACATACATTTCCCGTGGTAATATAAGTAAGGTCAATTTGCTCTTCCGGACAGATAAAATCAATATTGATATATGCATTATGAACAATTTCAGATGAATTGTTTTTTACAATAAATACGGGAGAAACCTCTCCTGCAGGTACCATATCCCCCACCCACGAAAGAGTGATCAGATCCAGGTCTGTTCCTTCTGTGATGAATCTTCCTTTCAAACTGAACAGGAATTCCGATTCGAAACTGTTCGCCAGCATATTATAGTAATATCCGTTATCCAGGAAGTAACTATGAGCACCATCCACTGCGGATGCAGAAATGAATTGAGTGCTTGTATTGGTTGGATAATTCACTACCAGCCAGAATATTGTATCGGTAAAAGTTTGTGAGAAATTTATATCATTCCAATCTTGGAAATTCATTGCAACAGGCTGGATATCCTGTTGATAAAGAATTCCTTCAAGTGTAAGGTCAGGTTGATTGTAATCATTTTTGCAGAATATAACAGTCATTGAGTCACTACTTTGCTGCCCGGGAATATACACCCTGGCTCCCTCTGCCTGGAATTCAAGGAAATCGATCCCGCTAAAGTAATTATTAAAATCAAATTTAACAGCCCAGCTATCGGTGCCATACCAATGCTGATCGTCTGCATTTGTGTGATAATAAACCAATGAATCCCTGCAAACCGTTACATTCTGCCCGGAAGCAGAAAAATAATTTATCGAATTCAGCAGAGAGATACATGCTATAAAAGTAATTATTAATATCTTTTTCAATTATAAACTCCCCATGTAAAAGTTTCGGTCTTTATCATCTTGTAAAGTTTTAATTGGTTTTCCTTGCTTTTTTACTTCCCCGCCAGCGTCTATGAACCCAGAACCATTGGGAAGGGTATTTTAAAATATACTTTTCGATCTGTTTCGATACTATTTCCGTTAATTCTCTGATATCATCCAGATTATTTTTATAACCTTTAGGAGATACGATCGGTTCAAAGAAAAATTTATGTACTCCATTTGGCTGGCGGATAGCAATAGCAGAAACAATAGGTGTTCCATTCTTAATAGCAATTTTTGCCATTCCCACATAAGTAGAGGCTGGATGTCCTAGGAAATCTACTAGAACACCATCCTTTCGTGCGTTCTGGTCTATCATAATAGTAACAATGTATTTTTCTTTAAGCAGTTTTAGTACAGTTCGTAAAGCTATCTTTTTTTCAATCATTATCAAACCGTCATTTTCGCGCAAGCTGTAGGTGAAATCGTTAAAATAACGGTTACGAAGTTTTTTATATATTACTGAAAGCTTGTATCTTGTATTTATATATCTACCAGCCAGTTCCCAGTTACCTGTATGACAGGAAGCAAGGATCACTCCTTTACCCATTTGTATCGCTTTTTCCAGATGTTCCCATCCTTCCAACTCTACTTTTTCATATAGCTTATTAAAATTTGCAAAATACGTTTCCGCGGCGGTTTTTCCCAATTCCCGATACATTTTCTTTAGAATTACATTAATTTCTTTTTGGGTTTTCTCCGGGTAGACCATCTTTAAATTATTTACGGCTATCTTACGACGAACTCCGAGTATCATTCCACCAAAAACCATCAATTCTGCTGCCAGGAACTTAATAATGCATAATGGAAACAATTTTAATCCATAATACAGAATTAAGAATGAAATATATTCTATCCTGCTCTGTAATGGCTTTCTCATGCCAACTCCTACCAAATAATGAACCCAATCTTAAAAAAGCGTAAAAGTAGGCAATATAAAAAATCTATGGTGTAAGGCTTTCTTTTTCTTGACTCTCATAATTTTTAAAAAAACATGTACTTTGATAAAATAATAAATGGGGTAAAAATTGAATATTCTGGCGCTCTGTACAACGTCCACTTCGGGCAGTATTGCCATTTATAAAGATAATTCCATTGCATTTATCAGTTACCTAGATATCAGGATAACGCATTCCGAGCGACTGATGCCGCAGATCGCTTTCGGATTAGAACAAAGCAATATAGAACTGAAGGATCTGGATATTGTGACCATTGCCAACGGACCCGGTTCTTTTACGGGAATAAGGATCGGATTAGCTACCGCCAAAGGAATATGCATGGCACATGAAATCCCCCTTCTACCAGTTAATACGCTGGAACTTCTTGCTTACAATCTTTTTGGAAGCAACAGAGATATATTACCATTTATCGATGCCCGGATGGGGGAAGTGTATGCTGCATTATATTCTTCGCATATTAAACAATTAATTCCACCCCAGAACGTTAAACCTGCAGGTTTTCTACAGAAAATATCAAAACCTGTAGTAATAGTAGGAGATGGACTAGCCAGCTACAGAAAAATAATTGAACAGAGTAAGATCGATTTTTTACCGGCTCTTCCCCACCAGAACATTCCTCTTGCTTCCACTTTGATAAGCATAGCTCTTCGCAATCCTATTCCGGATTACAATTTCGATCAAATAGCTGAGCTTGAGCCTTTTTATTTTCGTAAATCTCAGGCAGAAATTACCAGAGAAAAAAATAGGGAGAATAAATGAAAGAAAGACCAAACTGGCATCAGTATTTTATGAATATGGCTTTCCTTGTATCAAAACGCTCTACCTGTCTCAGAAGAAAAGTAGGAGCCATCATTGTTATTGAAAACCAGATAATCTCAACAGGATATAATGGAGCTCCAAAACATGTACGTCATTGTTCCGAGACCGGATGTCTGCGTGTTCAGAGAAATGTACCCTCTGGTGAGAGACACGAACTCTGCCGCGGAGTACACGCCGAGCAAAATGCTATCGTACAGGCAGCAGTAAATGGTATATGCATTGCAAACGGATCTATGTATTGTACAAATCAACCCTGCTCTATCTGCGCTAAGTTGCTTATAAATTCGGAAATAAAAACAATCTATATTGCTGAGACTTATGAAGATAAACTAGCTCTGGAAATGCTGGCAGAGGCTGATATCAATCTTAACCTTGTGAATATAGAAACTGGAGTTTTAAAAAAAATTATCTAATCTATTTTTTATAAATTTGTATTTCGTCGTCTGTAATAATTTTGAATTTATTGCCATCGGGCAGGATCTTTGCAAAACGTGTTCTTTCGCAGCATTCGATCGTCTTACATAATTTTCCATTTTTATCAAAAAGATATAATGCTACATTATAAATGAATTTTTTTGTGTTTAAACCCTTTCTTGACTGCCCAACAAGTAATCCTGCATATTCCCCATCGAATATGGAATAAATTCCAAGTGGTTTGATCTTAATATCGGTAACTCCCGCAAGTTCTTTATCAAGTTTGCTTTTGTAAATTGATTCAAGTTTTTTAGACCAATGGGTACTACCTGTTTTTTTCTTAAGGCTGAATAACTCTTTGTTCGTAAGAACGTAAAAATATTTACGCTCCATTCCTGAAGTTACAGAAATAGGTTTGTCAAAGCTCCTATCCCAGATGATCTTGCCTTTATTATTCACAGCATTGAGCCAGCCGTCACCGTACAGCACAAAGAAATTATTAACTGGATAGATATTGCTGGTACTGAAATTGTTATAAAGTTCCTTTTCGTAAAGCAGATTGCCATTATCGGCGTTGATGAACAGCAGTTTAAGCATTTTATCGCGATGCGTTCTGGTGGGATAAACAACTGCAATAACAATTTTATTATTGGTTGCCATTGTTATATCGGTGAAACCCATCATGTAGGGATTATATGTTTCTATCAATTTGAAATCGGGGGAATAGACATTAATCTCTGTGCCAAATGAATCACGGAAGTTAGTGGTAACTATATTCCCATTTTCCAAAAAAATAAATTCATTGGCTTTATAGATAATTAATGTATCTTCGTTAGCTAATAATGATCTTTGCAGTAAGGTGTGTTTTTTGAAATTCCATTTGAAATCCTTCAGCTCTCTATCCCAGAATTTTTTGCCTGTAAGAATATAATTATTTTTGAAATCCACAAATTTTTCATCTTTATCAAATAGTAATCTCTTTCCGTTCTGCCAGAGAAGTCCATACTGGTAAGCCTGAGCTAACATATCGCTTGTTGGTCTTTGTTCCAGAATCCTTAGACCTAAATTATTTTCAAATACTTTAAAGACCTCACCTATTTCATTACTCTCGAATACCTCGATGATCGTATCTTCGGTAACTTCAAGCGGAATAGTGTCGATCAGGGTTTGAGAATATAATACATAAGATAATAGCATCATTAGGAATGAAATAAACACACAGATCTTTACTTTATTCATTCTGATCCTCCCTGTTAAAAACCTTTATTTAGCTAACAAAAAAAGAAATTATTAATGTCTTCCGAAATTCAGTTCCACTTCTTTATTATCTTTCGGTTCTGTAAAGGAAATACTATCACCAACTGCAAGACCTTCGATAATTTCTACCTGCTGGAAGTTGTTGATCCCTGTTTTAACCGTGATACTTTCTCCTAATGTATCATTTACAACTTTATACACAATATCCTGTCCTTCTTCATCAGAAAATATACAGCGAATAGGTACAACAACAATATCTTTTCGTTCTTCCCCGATAATTGTAATGTTAGCGGTCATTCCTGGTTTTAATTTTTCATCAACACTCTTTATTTCAATTTCCACGGGGAATACTTTCACATTATTATGGACTATAGCCATTGCTGCAATTTTTGTAATGGTGCCGGAATATTCTTCATAAGGATAAGCATCAACCTGAATTTTGACCTTCATTCCTTTTTCAATTTTAGAAATATCCACTTCATTAATCCTTGATTTTACCACCATCCTCTCCAGATCTGCCAGAATTAGAATTACCGTACCAGCCATATATGAACCTGTGTTGGATACTACCATTTCCCCTTCTTCTACAGATCTTTGAATTACAGTTCCGGAAGCAGTGGAAACAATGCGAGAGATATTCTCTTCAGTTTCGATCTCTTTGATCAATTCATATTGCTGTAATGCGGAATCATAATTTATTTCAGCTTCTTTCAGCGCATCAATATAGCTATTTAACTCATTCTCAGAAATATATTTTTCCTGGTATAATTCCTGTTTATCTTTCAGGTCACGCCGGGCATTTGTCAATCTTATCTCTGCCAGTTCCAGATTACTCTTTACACGGTTGATGATCTCTGCTTGATTATAATCGGGTTCTATGGAAGCAATTATATCACCATTTTTTACAAAATCACTTTCTTCTACAAAGAATTTGATGATCTTCCCGCTGACTTTGGATTTTATTTCGATTTCGCGAATAGGTTGAATTTCACCAGTTTCTTCCAGCTTAACAGTAATAGAACCTTCTTCTACAATATGAGCCTTAACTGTTTCGGCTTTTTTGCTTTTTCCCTTTTTACTCTTCGCACCAAAAATACTAATAAGAGCAATTATCACGATTATTATTCCTACGATTATTGCAAATTTCTTCATTCGTTCTCCTAATTATTTGTATTCCACTGCATCTATTACCAGTGACATTTTCTTTTTGTTTCGAATAATTTTTAATTTCATTTCATCGCCCACAGAAATATCGGAAACAGCCATCTCTGCATCTTCGGTATTATTTATTCGATTCCCATTTATCTCTATGATAATATCCATTTTCTGCAAACCGGCTTTCTGAGAAGGACTATTTTTCTGTACATAATTTACCAGAACACCGTCCAGGCTTTCCAATCCTAAATGAGAAGCCAGCATCGGGTTTATATCCTGTACTTTGAACCCAAACCAGATATTACGAACTTTGCCGTATTGAATTAGTTCGTCTGCGATCTTTTTTACTCTATCTATAGGGATGGAAAATCCTATACCGATATTACCGCCTGATTCGGAAAAAATAAAGGTATTTATGCCTATTACTTCTCCATAAATATTTACCAGCGGACCGCCGCTGTTTCCCTGGTTAATGGCAGCATCAGTCTGGATCATGCGGCGATATATTTTTCCCTGCTCATTTTCTGCAAAATCACGATTCACAGCAGATATAACACCTACAGAAACGCTGGGTTTACTGTCTTTTATCAGAAATCCATAGGGATTTCCCACTGCTATTGCCCACTCCCCGATGATCAGTTCAGCAGATTTTCCCAGTCTGGCAAATGGCAGATCATTTCCGTTTACTTTTAATACGGCAATATCATGCACACTGTCTATACCGACTATTTTGCCGTCATATTGGCGATTATCGGTAAGAATAATTTTAATTTCTGTGGCATCTTCCACTACGTGTGAGTTTGTGAGTATATATCCATCCTTGCTGAAAATAACACCGGACCCGATCCCTTTTATATTATAAGGTATTTCATCGTAGAATCCGAAGAAAAAGCTTGTGCGGCGGCGTACTATCCTAGTTTTGATCACGTTCACACTTACAACCGCCGGTTGGATCTTTTCAACGGCAGTGGTTATAGCATTCTGCCGGTAATTATTGATCTTATCTATATCAGATTCTTTTAATCTCGAATTCTCATCAATTTCAGTTGGAACTTCCCGCAGTTGATCTAGAACCTGTGAAGATGCACGTTTTTCAGAAAATCGTTCGTACAGCAGGAAAGCAATGATAATAATAGCAAGTATTAGAATTAAATTATTCTTACGCATTAATTCCTCATTTTATTATCAAATAGATGATCATATTACCTAATCCTATCAAGAAGAAAAAGGTCAGTGAAACAATGAGCATATATTTATAGACATAACGGTTGAAATAACCTCTTATAATTTCCATATCCAGTTTTTTATCAAGAAGCTGAATATATTTCGTTGCTTCATATTTCTCCATCAGGTAGGGAATAAAAGTTCTTAAAAATTGTTTAACGATCTCAAAAACAATTACAGAAAGAAAATATCTTATTTTCTCTTTAAAAACATGCGGTAGATATTTAATGTTTTCCAAAAATTCAAATTTATCCCAGGCTTTATTAAATGCTTCCTGTTCCCATTTAGAAACTCTGGAAT
>JAUXIJ010000148.1 GCA_030621085.1 Candidatus Cloacimonadota bacterium
TCTAAGGATAAAGAATGTTTTATCCTTTCCTTAAAAGAAAATGAAAAAACTATAATTGAAAAAGAATTAATTTCAATTGCTCGATTAATTATTGGTTCAAAAATCATTAGCATTAATAATGGGTTAATAATTGAATCAGAAATAACACAAATAGAACTCTATGCGGATTGTATTGGAGATGAGTATGGAGATTGTTACAAATCATGTATTAATAAGTATAAGCATTCTAAGTCTTTTTGTAAACTTCTATCTGGGGTTAGATTATATGAAAATAGTGGTAGAATTGATATAAATATCTGGCCCGAGTTTGTTCCTGTAAGTTATCTGATAAGAGGAATAAGGCATAATGATTCACTTTATACGTTTAATAATAATGGGCATATACATTCTTGGCTTTTAATGGGTATTGATTTAAGATCTGATGTAAATAGAAAATTTATTGTCGTATCAGATAAGTCATTTTTTATTAAACAAAAAATGCAAGGTTTATACCTTGTAATAAATGAAAAAAATTGCGATATAATAACATCACAAAGAATTAACTTACCAAGGAGTAACAATTGGGGTAAGAAAAAATGGAATTTTAGAATGAATATTAAAAAAGATACCACCTAACAATGCATCAGCATTTGAGAATAGCATTTTGCTTTCGTTTATCAAGCGTCTTAATCCCCAATAAACTTCACCCCTCCAACACATTAATATAATTCTACAGTATCCAAGTCTTAACATAGTGAAGAGCCGGATTTGTAAAGTAACTTTCCGAAACTTACTTTCAAGAAATTCTACGTGAGAAGTTTCGTAAAGTTTTCTTACCTGGGGATTCGGGTTTGTAAAGTAACTTTTATAAGGCAATCATTATTGCAACTTTGTGATCTTCGTGACTGTTTTTTATTTTATTAACGTCACTTTCTTTGCTAAAATTATATTTCCGCTTTTAATTTTAATAAAATACAATCCGGATGAAACTCGTTTATTGTTTTCATTTTTCAAATCCCAGCAGACCATACCACTTTGGTTATTTCCCCGTTCGATCTCTTTTACAAATTGACCTTTGATGTTGTATATTTTTACCGAAAGACCGTTTTGGTTCGGAATCGAAAAAGCAATATTTAAGATCCCACCCGAATACACAGGATTCGGGAAAGCATACAAAACTCCCGCTTCGAACTCTGGTTCGTCGTCTGCCTGAGTTCCCTCTCCCAAAGAGAAATCATCTATAAATACACCGATCTCGCTCATAGAACCATACTGATTGAAGTTAATTATTTCTTCCGCATAATTGAATTTTAATTTAAAGGTCAATACCGTCCCTACTTCAAGTTCATCGAGCATCAGCTCATCCAGATCCAGATTATATTCGACCCAATCTCCCTCAATATAAGTTTCCGGCGTACGTGAACGTCCGTTATCGTTTGGAAGTGCTCCACCTGCACCGAGGAATATCAGTGTATCTACAACGTCATTGTATTCCAGAATAAAGAAAACACCGTCATTTCCATACATCGGCATTTTGAATTTGTAATTGAAGGAAAGCTCTAGATCTTCGGTGTACACAAAAGACGGTGCAATAGCTGTGTAGGTTCCCGTCTCATTCGGACGGCAGGAAAAAGATGATTCTCCACTGTAAGCATAGGTTTGAATGATTTTCCATTCTGCGGGACAATCCCAATTCAAGCCTTCTTCGAAATCATCCGACCAGGAAAGAGTTCCAATAGGTAAAATTACTTCTTCTGAAAATGTGAAAACATCATTTCCTGAATTTATTCCTGTCTGAAACTCAATTGTATAACTTCCTACATAATCTGCTGGAGTATCTTCTGAAACGATCATAATCCAGTTTTCCAGAGTTCTTGTTTGTCCTGTCGGGAACGGATATTCAAACGTTGTTTCTGTCTCTTCAAAAGTGAAAAACTCACTACCGGATACGAAATTTATGGTTAGATAATCTAATGTGAAATCACCGGAATTAATGAATTCATAATTAAACAGCACACTGCTTCCGGGCAGAATATTTTCAGGATTCACTACAAAATTTAATGAAACTTCAGGAGCAAGGATTGTGAATATTATCGTGCTTTCGGTTACTAACTCACTTTCATCATTATAGATGTTTTGAGTTACCGTAATCTCTTTTCCCTTTTCCATTTGATATGATTCGTTAATCGGAAGAATATAACCGGTAACAGCATTTAAATCTATGTTTGAATTTGCTTCTACACTCGCTGTGTATGAA
>JAUXIJ010000110.1 GCA_030621085.1 Candidatus Cloacimonadota bacterium
GCATTCTCACCATTATATGTATGTCTGTGAAATTTCTCTGCAAAACATTCACCGGCCATGTTATACTTTCCGGTAAGACAGTTGATGGAAAATACATACACCAGGTCACTATTGGTTAAGCTGTTTATATGACTGGATTGGAAACCAGGTTCACCCCAGCCTGTTGTGCCGCCATGGTCTCTATGCTGAAGCATAAAAGCACCATTATTGATACCATTAATTACATCATTAGCAGTACCATACCAGGTACAGTTAACTTCACCTGGAGTAGCAGGAATATAGCCCAGTCCATTAGGACCGAAAACATTCAATACAGTAGCTGTATTGGTTGCAGTAGACCAGGGATCAGTATTTGGGTTACCGCTGTAAATAGCATTAATTCTGTTAGCAGTTCTACCATGAATAACTTCCCAGAAACCTGCTACGGATTCAGAGCATATCTGGAACCAGCGTTCAGTTTGAAAACCTAAAGCAGTAATGGGATTCTCATAGAAATCCGGGTTGGTAGGTGGTGTACGTTCATAATCGAGGAATTTGGTGATCATGGTTTCCAGGTGAGTAGCATTTTGGGCTGTCATTCTGGCTAAAGTAACATCGGGCATATGGTTGCCGCTTACATCGGCATAGATATTATCGGATGCACAGTAGCTATTGTAGATAGGTGAGACAACAGTGCTGCCGGTTGTACCGTAATCGCCCAGCAGAAGAATAGCTGCCGGAGCAGGATCCCAACCGGTACCGGGTGCCATGATATCATTGATATAGGTTTCGATAGCTGTAGGTGTGTTACCGCCAACTTCGGTGGTTGTTTTGATCACTGTGGAAATACCTTGCACAGTTCGGAACACCTTGATCGAATCTGCCCAGGCTAAAAAGATTGCATCATCGGGACAGATGATAAGATATTCGGCACCATCCCTGCTGTTTGTATGATTGTAGTTCATTCCGGGCAGCGATCCATAGTTCAGGAAAGTATCGGACAGGATAGGATCCCACCATCTGCTACGCAGGTTATCCGCTCCAAAATGTCCATTACCACCAATGAAATCAACTTCCAATTCGATATCACGGTAAACGATAAGTTCTTTAGTCACCGGGTTGTACTGGAAGGGTGTAATTCCTACCATCACAGCATCAACTCCACGGATCATGGTCTGTTCACCCAAAATTACAGGATTAGCAGGATATAAAGCATCTTGATTATAAATGCTTAGATCCTTTGAGTAATCCAGCGGACTATCATCCGTATCCCAGGGAATACGGGGTGCAGGTGCCATTTCGACGTTTTGAAATACTTCGGTGCGTGAAGATATGATCCGCAATGAAGCAACAGCTCCCTGCGGTAGTGCAAGATATCTTCCGTTACCGGGAAGATTGGGTGCTCCTGCTTCATTTTGCAGGAACGTATTGGGAAGAATGATGCTTTGCATATCTTCCCCGTTTATCCTGACATCTTCCAGGCTGAACTCATCGATGGAAAATGTGATCCCCACTCCGGAACCACTTCTCTGGTTAAGATTAAATCCCGCTTCGTTCCAGGCATCATCGTAGGTGACGACCTCTGCATATAACGCCAGACTTAAAAGTAAAAAAATAAAAATAATTGTTTTTTTCATGATCCTCTCCTTATTTTTAATTAATATTTCATCTGCACATTTTTACTTAACTTCCCATTTTTATGTCAAATACAATTTTGATTAACATATTCTTTCCCATAATTTCATTATACTTTTATATGCAATAATTATTCCACGATTATTTTGTTTCATAGTATATATCAAATAATTAATATCCAATAAGTTACAACTTGACGCCAAAACCTGATTTCCCAAAGTCTGTTCGTGATGATCTACATCGCAATTAAGGTTACAACTTGACGCCAAAACCTGATTTCCCAAAGTATAGTTGGGGATGCTGTGATCCTCAGCGAGTTACAACTTGACGCCAAAACCTGATTTCCCAAAGTGGATCACTTTGCACATAACTTTCACTAATGGTTACAACTTGACGCCAAAACCTGATTTCCCAAAGTAGGGACATACGCTTGTACACTTCCCACATTGTTACAACTTGACGCCAAAACCTGATTTCCCAAAGTCTGTCGTTAAAGATGGAGCTGTTAGTTTCGTTACAACTTGACGCCAAAACCTGATTTCCCAAAGTATTGCTATGAATTGGGAGGACATTCAATAGGTTACAACTTGACGCCAAAACCTGATTTCCCAAAGTCTCATCGGTGCTAACCAGCTTGCTGGTGCCGTTACAACTTGACGCCAAAACCTGATTTCCCAAAGTAGCGGCTTTTCAACCCACTGAAAAGTGGGGAGATAGCCGCTACTTATGTTTTTAAAAGAAGTTTATTCAAGGTCAAAAAGTACGTATTGCTGTGATTTTTTGGGCGGATTGGAACGTTGCCGGTTACTGAAATTTATAATTTTACCGTATTGTTTATCGGTGAAACAAAGAATACTAACATTTCCATTTGGTGGTACATTTGCTTCAATTTTTCTTTTGTATGATTTTACTCTTTCCCGTGTGCCGCAAAACCTGAGATATACAGAAAATTGACTCATATTGAAGCCTTCATCCAGAAGAAACTTGCGAAATTTAGTTGCTCTGCGTCTGTCAACATCCTCGGTAACGGGAAGGTCGAACATCACAAGCATCCACATAAGCCTAAGACCGCTGATCATAGAATTCCGGGAATTTTATCATATTCATTTTATACTTGAACGAAGAGAGCAACGATAACACTGTTTGTTTAATGCAGTTATCCAGGGTCAGTTTTTCCTTTTCCATTACGAATCTTTCATTTAAAAGACTTGCCAGCTCTTGCTTACCTTTAGGTGTCAGTTCCGTTACTTCTTTCACCTTCATTTCGATGATCTTTCTATCTACATAAGGACGGAAAGGTTCCATAATATCATCTGCCAGACAAAAAGGATTGAGTTTGTTGTGATGATGCAGCCCGATAGAAGTCACCAAACCACAGGCAATAAGATAACGTGCCGTACAACTGCGAACAATAGCATAACCAAAATTAAGAAAACTATTAATACCCGGCATTTCAAAATCACGGCGGAACTGTCTGCCAAAGACACGCTTCCAATAACGGGAAGCAGCTTGCGCTTCGATGTTTTCGGGATCACCTGACCTTACTTTATCAATTATTCTTACAAAATCTTTTGCTTCATCGCCCACTTCATTTAATCCGTGTTTTTGATTCGTAATTTTCTTTTTGATAATTGATTGCCAAAGACTTTTTTTAAGGGGAAGAGAACATTCAAGTTGAAAATTCAACCTTCCTGTATGTTCATAGTTTGCACAATGAGAAAGCAAATAACCAGCTGGCATGAAATTATTCCCGCAGATTATCAGAGGTATATTTAGCTCACATAGTTTTGCCAGCAGGTTGTGCGAATAACTGATGCCGAAACCGCTAACGATAATCGAATCGATGTCTGCCAGAGGTTCCTTGCTGATTTCTTCCGTTTTTTCTTTGATCTGCAGAAAGCCGCGATAAATGCTCAGGTAGATATTATTCTTATTAATCTCAATTATTTTCATCTTGCGGTTTGGAGTCGTAAACTTTACCCAGAATATCTATACCGATTTTGCGTGCGTTTCTTTCTTGAAGTTGTTTCACAGATGTTGCATTTGGTTCCTTGTCGGATTTAGCAATTTTTGGGTCTATGAAGAACATTCTTCCATCAACGTTCATTTTCTTTACTCTTCTTATTTTTCGTTCACCATCTTCATCATAAGCAACAAAATCATTGATAAAAAAGCGCATGATCTTTTTGGCAGTGGGATTTTGTTTGTGCCATTCAGGTTCAAAATCCGATTGGTGAGCTTTGAACATCGGGATGATATCCACCTGCCATTTTCCGGCTTTATCACCTTTGTTCGAGCAATAGATGTCGGCACAATAATTGCTGCCGGAAAGATAATATTTATAGATTTCTCCTTTTTTGTTATAAATAGGAATCACCGTTTTTTTATCTTTTTCGTCGCGGATTTTCACTCGGTTTATACCATATTTTTCAGAATAATGTGTTACAATATTTTTAATTTCTTTTTTTGGTTTTCCATCTATAAGATTTAACAGATCATTTCGTATTGTTGTCGAAACGATCTTCTTAATGTTTTTTTCACTATCTAAGCTTATTAATGGTTTTCTTACGGAGAGTGTAATTTTTCCATGTTCTATATCTTCAGAAACAAAACCATAAGCTGTTTCATCATGAAGTTGATAAATTGTTTTCCTTTTTCCTTTTTGTTTGTCATCAGTAATCGCTGCTTTGGTATTTCCATGATCGGGTTTGTAGGAAACAATAATATTATCCACTTTTTCCTGAATGTCTTCATGGGTGAAATTAGCAAATGGCTGTGGGATTTTTTCAATAAATCGTTTTTTTGATTGTTTGATAGCTGTAGTAACTTTTTGCAGCATAGCTTTATCTGTACAAGCTACTACGAAAGCATCGATGGCATGATGACGGTTGTCTTCTCTGTTTTTTCTGCCATCCTCAGAAAGTAGTTTGTTTAATCCCCATTTAGTTCTAATTTTACCAGTTAATTGTCCGGGAATTGCCCATACGTTTTTTGCCCCACATACATAGCTCATATACTCAAGAGCTACGCGGCTCATGTATTGTGTATCGGTCAGCATTCTTGAGATCAGTTCTCCTTCATCCTGAAAGTTTTTCATAGCATCAGGATGAAAACGCCAACGTTTGTTTTTGGGTAATTTTAGACCACGCTCAAGAATATTATCCCAATTATAATCTTCCAGACTTCCACCAAATGCTTCAAAGGGTGATTGTTCCCCTTTAAAACGATTGGCTTTATAGTAAGATATTGTTTTATTTGAGGGTCGATCATTGAAAGTTTTAGATTTTGGCAGAATATGTTCAATTTCAAATTTGTTGGAATATAACCCATCTACAGCATTTAGTAAAATGGTCCTACCAGTATAAGGACAGCAGCGTTTGGTGGGATCTTTATCCAGTTCTTCCCAGAGCTTATATTTTAAGCGATTCTGATATGTGTTTTCTACACCTATCTTTTCTAGTTCTTCTGCAATTTGTTCATTTTGTTTTCTGT
>JAUXIJ010000150.1 GCA_030621085.1 Candidatus Cloacimonadota bacterium
TTTTGTCTCGCTAACTGCATTAATCTAATGGCGCCCGCAAGGCTTGCAGGCCCGCCTCCAACAAAGAGTATATCAAAATTAATTTGTTCATGTTCTATATTCATTTTTTTCTCACTTACATCTAAATTCTCAAGTTTCGCACCCATTTTATTCGTCAAAAGCTTTATGTTTCTCTTGTGCCTGTTTAAATTTTTTCCATGAACGATTTTATATTGATAATTATTATCATAACAAAATATTTCTTGCAATATGAACAAGCAACTTAGCAATCTTCTGCTCAAAAAAACAAAATCTTGTACAATCGTCTAAAAATTGAAGCATTTAGGATATTGATTTCAACCGTAAACCGATAACTGTAAACCGTGAATGGTTATGACAGGTTGCTGATGGCGCTTTAGCGGATTGGCTCAAACCTTGACAAAACTTGTGATATATTATATGAATTATTAATAAAATCGTTCAATTGTCGGCTGACAGATATGGCAAGATAATCATAAGTAGCAGCCATTAATCAAATTTTGCCATTATATTCTTAGGTCTTATCTGGCCGGTTGATATCTTACCTTTTGTTTGTATTTATGTCGAAGACCATTATTCAAATTGGATAGTCGAAAAGGAGAAATCCATGTCGAGAATAGCCTGTATTGTGTTCTTCGCATTGCTAATAGTTCCATGTATATCTGATGCTGAAACCATTGATGTTTAAATTAAAGGCGTCGATGATGGTGCAAAAACCACAACGCAGCGGGATTATAAGGAAGCCGTATTATTTGCTAAACGAGAAGCAATTGAACGGGGCTGGTGTAAAAATCAAATCAATGACAACTATAAAGGATATGGTTCTATATTCAGATTATATTGAATCAAAAGCAGAGGCAGTCTTGTTACCGGGATACAATATTTTGGATATGGGTTATTCTGCTGACGGAACATACCAGGTTGTTCTGATTGGAAAAGTAAAAACCGTGTCAGAAGGCATTGATTCAAAGGAATTAAGATACGCAAAGAGATTGATGGACAGAGGTGAAAAAGCCAAAGCGAAAAGAATAATAACTGATATCATAGAAAACAGTAAAGATAATAATGCTGTGGCTGAGGCGATGTATTGTCAGGTGTTATGGAAATTTGCGTCAGATCAGAGAGATACCTTTGAAAAACTTAAAGCATATTATCCTAATTCAAAATATGTAAGTCGTCTTAAAACTCTTCTGGATGAAAGAGAGAGAAAAAGGAAGGAGGAAGAACGCAAACGCATTGAGGCCGAAAGAAAAAGGAAGGCAGAAGATCGTAAGCGTATTGAGGCGCAACGAAAAAGGAAGGCAGAAATTGAAAGAAAAAAGGAGGAAGAAGAATGCAAACGTATTGAGGCCGAACGGAAAAGGAAAGAGGAAGAACGCAAACGTATTGAAGCAGAGAGAAGGAGAAAGGTTGAAGAGGCAAGAAAGAGAAAGGTTGAACGCGAAAGACTTGAATCTATATGGGGGAAAGGGGCTCTTCGTAAAGAGGGGCGCTACATTTTATATTCCAGCGGGAGAGTGTTGGATATAAATACAGATCTTGAGTGGTACCCCGGACCAGATAAAAATACAACCTGGGATGAAGCAAAGAGATGGGTGGCCAACCTTAACGTCGACGGCGGGGGCTGGCGTATGCCGACCGGAAAAGAATTATGGTCTCTTTATCAGAAAGGTGCAGGAGTCTATGGCATGAGAATGACTTCGCTGCTGGCAACAACACCAGTGACTATATGGTCGGGGGAAACAGGGGCTACGCGGTTATACCCCAAGGCTGTGTTGCAAATCAGATTCGGAGAATACGCCACCAGTGAGGGTGTATGGGTCAGCCCCAGTTACTACAAACATAGACGGGGTTTTGCAGCGCGTTCCCGAAGATGATGATGGATAATTTGGTCATTTGAATATTTGATTATTTACAGGGCGTACAGGGTGATTTATCCCCCTTTGGGGGCAACATAAGGAACGTTATGTTGCGAGTTTAATAAGTTGCCAGAAATATAGAACGTAAAAGGATATTTACAGATGGTGTCGATAGGGATAATTTTGGGGGTCTAATTCCCCGAAGCTTGCTTCGGTAAGATGAGGTATCTTCTTTTTGGATACCCCGTAGCTTGCTGCGGGGTAG
>JAUXIJ010000128.1 GCA_030621085.1 Candidatus Cloacimonadota bacterium
ATCACCGTTGATGTAGCGAATGATCAAACCAAACCACAAATAGACATTGTGGATGGAAATATTATCATCATCTGGATGGAAAATGATCAGATCATGGCGCAGAAGCTCGTTAATTATTCACCAGTGTGGGGCAGTAATGGTACGGTCTTGATCGATAATGGTGATACGGGGTTTGCAAATCTGATAGGTAATTATATATACTTTGAATATCAAGATGAATATTATTTCAATCGAATTGATGAAAATGGAAACTTTTCTGCCGGCTGGCCTTTTCCGGGAGTTGCACTTCCTGAATTTACACCACATATCAAAACCTGGAATGAATTCAACGATGATCTGGTTTATACTTGGAGAGAAAGCCATAGCGGATTAGAAGATTACGGGTTTCAGATTTTAACTTCGGGTGGAGAATATGTTTTTCCGGGATATGGTCTAAACCTTCTTACAGATGTTGATTTCTATAACTATAAATTCTTGTTTGATGGTTACATCAATCTTTTCCATCAAGCAGAATCCGGTTATAACATTCTGATGGATAGATACGATCTACAGGGAGAAACAATTTGGAATGGAACGACCTGTTTTATTGAAAATTACAATTCGTTCAATAGGCTGGGTTCCATAAAAATGGGTGATAAATTTCTTGTTACCTGGTGTATAAGTTTTAATGAATCTAACAGTACATATATGATGCAGATGATCGGAGAAGACGGCATTCCCCTTCCAACTACTCTTACCGGCGAAGAATATGAAGTTTTCTCTTCTCATCGCGATTATCAGGTAGTAGCTACTACCGATACAGATGCTGCCATCTTATTTGAAAGAGGTTATACGGTCGGTTCCGATAGTGAATTCTTCTCCAGCGGCTTGGTCTCTTATCTTATTAATATTAACGACTTGCCTATTGATCAAAATGAAATCGTTATGTCATCTCAATATAACTTAACCAATCATCCTAATCCTTTCAATCCTACAACAGAGATCAGTTTCACCTTAACTACCGAGAATGTGAAGACCTCAAAAATTGAAATCTACAATATTAAAGGTCAGAAAATGAAACAGCTTTTCAAGGGTCAGCTTCCAGTCGGTAAACACTCTTTTGTATGGAACGGCACAGACGAAAACGATAAACCTGTCAGCTCCGGTGTGTATTTATATAAACTGAGTATAAACAACAAAATACAGGCTGTGAGGAAGTGTCTGTTAATGAAGTAAAGGTAACCTGACCCGACATTTTTTCTTATACGCTTCTCTACTTCTGCCCTTTCACACTTTTATACCATACTTTTTCTAACAAAAAAATTGACTTAAAAACGCCCTGTTTTAACCAGTCCATCAGTTAGTAGAGGAGTATATCATGGAAAAAATTCTCAAAGTTTCCGAACTTATAAATGAAGATTTCATTATCGATATTAAATCTGATAACAAGCAAGATGCTCTTAACGAGCTATTGGATATTATCTGCCAAAGTCCACTCATCACAGATCGCAAAATATTCAGCATAGAGATTTTCAAGCGTGAAGAACTTATGAGTACCGGCATTGGTTATGAAATCGCCATACCACATGCACGTCATAGTTCCGTACAGGATTTTGTAATGGCTATCGGAAGGAAGCGTGAAGGTTTGGAATACGAGTCCATCGATGACAAACCAGTAAAACTCATCTTCATGATAGGAGCTTCCGATAAACAGGATAAAGATTATATCAAGCTTCTTTCACGTCTTGTACTGCGTTTAAAGAATCCGAATTTTCTGGAAAAAGTTTTGAAAGCAAAAGATCCATCGGAAATATACCAGATCATCAAAACTCAAAGGTAAGTTATGTTCCCTCAATATCTGCAAATGCTTTTTCTGGGCTGCTCTATCCTGCTGGCACTTATCATTTCCCGTGGAGCTACAGTACTTAAAACACCTTTGATAGTTGGATACATCATTGCAGGAGCGTTGTTAGGCCCGGACATTCTGGGTTTGATCTCACAAAAACAGGTAGCATCACTGGATATAGTTAACCTAGTGGTTCTTTCACTTATTGGTTTTGGTATTGGTGGCGAATTAAGGTTTAATGAATTAAAAAAGCTGGGAAGAACGATCATTCTAATCGTAGTATTTGAAGCATTAGGCGCTTTCTTCCTGGTGGGAATAGCCAGTGCTCTCATCCTGAAAAACATTCCTATGGGACTTATCTTTGGATCTCTGGCGGCTGCCACAGCACCGGCTGGGACGGTGGAAGTAATAAAACAATACAAAGCAAAAGGGGAATTCACCACTACACTTTACGCCGTGATGGGATTGGATGATATCATCGCTTTACTGCTTTTTACAATCTCACTACCGCTTTCTATAATTTTACTTACCGGAACTAAAGCAGGCGGTGATGTATCAATTTTTCATGCTCTGGGTCAGGCTGGTTTGGAAATTTTATTATCAATTGGAGTTGGTGTTATTGTTGGATTCCTGCTTATTCCAATAGCAAAACTGATCCACGATAGAGTGAATCTGCTGCTGCTGTCTCTGGGTATCATCCTGATAAACTGCGGTATCTCGGAATATTTTCACCTCTCACCCATCCTGCTGAATATGACGATGGGAATTGTGATAGTGAACAGAAGTTCGCTTATCTCCCGCAAAATATTCCACACCCTGGGAGATTGGACTCCTCCTATGTATGTATGGTTTTTTGTACTTATCGGCACAAGATTGAATATATCGTTAATTACCAAATACTCTTTACTTATTGGGATTTATATTGTTGCCCGTTCTTTTGGAAAATGGAGCGGCACTTTTATAGGATCGACTATTTCCAAAGCACCGAAAAAGATCAAAAATTTCCTGGGATTTGCTCTCATGTCTCAGGCGGGTGTAGCTGTGGGGCTATCTTTGGCAGCATCCAAAGCATTGGAACAATACAACTTTCACGTGCAGGCCTTACAGGTGATCAGTGTAATAACTGCCACAACTTTCATTGTGATGGTGGTGGGTCCGATCATGGCAAAGCTTGCCCTTTTTAAATCCGGGGAAACAAATGTTTCTGATTAGGAGAATATTATGTATATGATTTTAAACTTGAACAAAGA
>JAUXIJ010000137.1 GCA_030621085.1 Candidatus Cloacimonadota bacterium
CATAAGGATAAAAAAGAATAATATTGCTGCTTCTGATTCCATTCTATCTGCGTTTCCACCTTTAATGTTTGCATTTACCGTAACAATAGTATTCATTGATATTCCAAATATTAAATCTGAAGTTACCGTAATCCGATTCCCTGGGGCTATATCCTTAATTGCACCCGAGGTATTTTCTCCAGAGATCACTCGTCCACCACTTAATAAAATATTCCAATCTACATCAGTGGCAATACCATCACCAACATTTGAGATATCGACATGTATCTTGAACAAACCACCATAAATCCCCCCTATTTTTATTTCTGGTGCAGTTATGTGCATGGTATGTGGTTCTGACCATCCACTTTCAACTTCATAAATATCTCTTGCTTTGACTCTAATTTCATATGTTCCTCTACCGGTCCATGTATGATCTACCGATATTATTTCTCCCGATTCATAAGGCCCTATCCAATCAGTAGTATTTCCATCCCCCCAGTCTACAAAATATTTAACCGCATGCTCATCCAAATCTGTTGCTGTAACGTTATAGGAATAAACATTGTCTTTTATTCCCTGTGATGGGCCATTAATAGTAGGTATTCCTGGAGGGGCATTGTTTGCATAAACAATTACGGTTAGGCCTTCCGACCAAGCGCTTTGATCACCATACTCATCCCTTGCCTGAGCCTTAACAATGTATGTACCAGACACACCCCACTGATGTGACATATTTGCAGATTCGCCTGAATTTACATAATGTGTGAAATTACTAATGTCATTAGCACCTTTGGCATCCCAATCAAATCTGTATTTTACTTGATCGAGGCCGTTTGGATCAGTAGCATTTGTACCATATATACCCACACTGCCTATTTGTAAGAAAATTGGCCCCGAAGGAACACTTGGAGTATTTGGAGGGATGTTGGGATATAAAACAATATTTCCCATATCGTTAGATGTTCCATTAACAATACCTGAAGCATCACCTGACCAACCACCATGACCGCAACAACCAGTAAGCCATACTGTAAAGTTTGTTCCTTCTGGCCAATTGGGACCAGGGTCGCCACAATTAACCTGCCAGCTTCCATCAGAACTAACCCAAGTAGTCAATTTGCCCAAAGAACTTACAACATCCACTCTTGCTGCAGTTGCTTCACTTCCATCATCATAAACTGCGGTTCCATAGATATAATGTGACGATACTTGTGTGGAAAAAGTATCCATCATTGTTGAAGAAGATGCAAAACCATAGGATGACACGAGTAAGACTAACAACGTCGATGTTATAATCCGTAAGAAAAAGGTGGTCTTATTTCTCATAGTAAACGTTCTTGATGATATAGATAAATGCATGAGTAATCCTCGCAATTTGTATTATATTCCCCCATTGTATAATTGCTTTGCTATATATAATTTCATCCATATAAAAAGTTATGTGTAACTGGTTAATTTTGTGTTATCCCGAAATAACTTCCTTCTAGAAAAATCGATAACCAATTCACAATACATGAGGAAGCTAAATCAACGGAAAATCCGTTGGATTATCCGAGAAATGGAAACGGGAGAACGATCAGTCTATCGAATAGCAAAATTGCAACATATCTCTTCACGATGGGTACGGGACCTATACCGTTCTTACAGTGAAACTGGTGAATATCCGTATCCCAATAAACCTGGCCGGAGACCACGGCCAATATCAAAAGAGGAAAGACAGATAGTATTAGATGTAAGAAAAGAACATCCTTTGTGTGCGGTGATTCTTGAAAAGATTCTTGCATACCAGGGAATCAACATCTCACATAATCGCATACATAAGATCCTAAAAGAAGAAGGTTTGGCGATGAATCATCCGAAGAAGCAGAAACAAAGGAAATATGTTCGTTATGAACGTAAACATAGTAACAGTTTATGGCATACAGATTGGTTTGAGTATAAGGAGGATAAAATGATAAATTTTGAAGATGATGCATCAAGATTCATCACGGGATTTGGAGTATTTACTAATGCGACATCACAGAATTCAGCCTCTATTTTTGAACAAGCTGTTGAAGGATACATCTGCCCAAAGCAGATCATGACTGATCATGGGACACAATTCATCAGTCTTCCGAGATCAACTTGTTCAGATCCAGAACCGAACGTGTTTCAAAAAAAATTAGAACAGTATCAAGTAAAGCACATCAAAGCACGGGTTAAACACCCCCAATCAAATGGTAAAATGGAAAGAGCAGGTGGAACACTGAAAAGATTATATCAACATTTTAATGACTGGTCTAGAACTGTTTTGTATTACAATTTTGAAAGGCCTCATATGAGTTTACAGATTGAACAGTGTGAAACACCATTTCAAGCATATGTGAGAAAACTTCATTATAAGAATCGGGTGCATTTCATTAAAACTCATCAGGAACTAGTGAAAACATGGGCTCCTGAATATATAGATAGGATGTGAACTCGTTTATGACAAATATAAAATACTCGAAGGAACTTAATTCAGGATATGACAATCATTTTGATGTTTGACTGCAAAAACTAACCATTTCATAAGATTTATATAC
>JAUXIJ010000147.1 GCA_030621085.1 Candidatus Cloacimonadota bacterium
ATTATGCCTGCCTTGATGGTCCGTACAACTTTGATGGTGATGATAGGTGGGGTGAACCCACTGATGGCGAAGATGGCGGTGATGTTGATCTTCTTGCAGAGGTGTATGTAGGACGTGCCAGTGTTGACAATATCGATGATGCAGAACGTTTTGTTGATAAAACAATAGCGTATATCTACTCACATCAAAATGATGATGATTACCTAAAGAAATTCTTGTTTGCTGGGGAGCGCCTTGGTGATTATGGGGTTGCAACTTGGGGTGGAAATTACTTGGATCAACTTATCGGCGGTTCAACTGATGATGGATATTCAACAACAGGAATACCTTCTGATAAATATGAAATTATTACGCTGTATGATAGAGATAATACCTGGCCAGAATCAGAAATCATTGCTCTCATAAACGAAGGCTTTCACGTCGTCCAACATGATGGACATTCGAATTATAATAAAAACCTCAAAATGAGCAGCTCAGATATCGATGCATTTACAAATGAAAAATATTGTTTTGTTTATTCTAATGGATGTATGGCTGGTGGATTTGATAACGGTGATTGCTTTGCAGAATATATGACCGTAAAAACAGAAAATGGGGCATTTGCTGGTATTTGGAATGCTAGATATGGATGGTTTTGGGCTTATAGCACCGATGGAGATTCACAACGTTTCGCACGCGAATTCTGGGATGCTGTTTTCGACGAAAACATATCTGAAATTAGCAAGGCAAATCAGGATTCTAAGGAGGATAACCTCTATCTTATCGAACGATCATGTATAAGATGGTGTTACTATCAGTTAAATCTGTTTGGAGATCCAACGCTATCATTTATTTACAATAAACCCAATAAACCAGAAAAACCATCTGGTCCAATCACTGGAAAAACAGGAGAAAACTACACATTTAGTACTTCTACCACAGATCCAAATGGTGACGATGTATTTTATTGGTTTGACTGGGGCGATGGTAATAACAGTAGTTGGCTTGGACCATATAACTCTGGAAATGAAGGTAGCGCTTCTCACAATTGGAGTTTACAGGGAAATTATAAGATTAAGGTTAAAGCAAAGGATGTCTATGGTTTTGAGAGTGATTGGTCAGACCCATTACTAATTATCATACCGAAAAACAAACATACAAACATTCATTTATCATCTCTTTCATAAGATACATGGAAAATCACCAACATGTGTTCCCTCTGCTAATACTTGATCTTTCTCCAAAATTTTTAGGCATCTAAATTCAGTTCTCCTATAATCAACATTTTTTGAAAAGACCTGAACTCCTGTTTTCTCTATCAGAAAATTTAATGGAAAATCTGAATTAGGAATATTAAATAGGGGGTATTTTATTACCTTAGCTGAGGAGTATGGTAACCAATAAGCAAATTCAGAAGTCTAAAGAACTAGCAAATCTCTTTGAGGATTACAAAAAAAGTAAGATGCCACCAACAAAATTTTGTGAAGAACGAGACATTCATACCAGCAAATTTTACTATTGGAAAAAGAGATTTGAAAGTAAGGGGATAGCTGGCTTAATAGATCAAAGGAAGGGGACACCTTACAAGATCACTGAAATGGAACGGGCATTTATCCAAAAAACTAAGGTTACAAAAAGGCTCAAAAGTGGCAAGGATATCGCTGAAATGACAAAAAAGAAATTCAACAAGCCAATAACTCGTCAGCATGCCAATAACATATTGAGGGAGCTGGGGCTAAACGATCCAGTTGGGCGTAAGACTGGGAAGCCTATAAAAAAAACAAGAGTTTTAAAAACATAGTAGCCGGCATCGCATTCATCTTAGGTGCCATGAATGCTATTGGTGGGGAATCAGCGATTCTTGAAGTGATTCTAAAACGTTTGGAAGAGAAGATTCCGGGTAGCAGGCGGATTTATGGGCATAAGAAATCCACTATTCTCAGGTATATTAGGACTCTTTTTCTTCTGCCAGTTTTTGATATGGAACGGCCGATAGATATTGATAGCTATGGGCAAAGAACTCTTGGTGTTATTACATCGCAGGGTAAAGAACATGTGGGGTATAAGACAACGGATCGATTCCTGAGAGATATCACCAGTCTTGAGGTGGGAGATGGTATAAGCCTTGCTCTTTTGAGTTGTTATTTTAAGACTTTTTATGGTGTTGAGGGGATGCCGGTTTATATTGATGGGCATTTCAAAGCTGTTTGGACTTTGAAGAATATTCCTCGTGGGAAGCATGGAATGATGGATCGGGTGATGCCGGGTTTAGAACAGGTTTTTCTCAATGGCCAAATGGGTCATCCGTTACTTCATAGGACACGTCCAGGGGACAGACATTTGACAAAGGAACTCTTGGGTAT